>NZ_JARVXG010000059.1:12500-22500 GCF_029848115.1 Methanobacterium formicicum
AGTTTACCAGAAAATATGCGACCCCCAGATCCCTGACGGTTGGGAACGGCTAAATCATTCACTGGAACTTTTATCCAGTTTCAACTGCCGCACCGTAATCCGGATGACTTGTGTTGCTGGTCACAACATGACCCATCCCGAGGAATATGCACGGATCATTGAAAGCACCAACCCTGACTTTGTGGAGATCAAAGCCTACATGTATGTAGGCAGCTCACGTGAACGTTTAAAATTCGAAAATATGCCCCGATCCAGGGATATTTTAAGTTTTGCCCAAAATATCGCCAGTTTATGTGGACGGGAGATCGTGGACCAATCCCTTGAAAGCAGAGTGGTGCTCCTGGCCTGAAGAAAAACTATAGGGATGTCCCAGTTATGATTCCATTTATTCCATTCTATTGCCCAAAGGAAGGAGTTTCAGGAACCCAATGACAGTTTTGAATCATAATTTTCCCATAGATTTAATTAGGTGTTGAACATAGATAGTATGGAAAGATGAGATAATTGTTAAAAACTAAGATCTAAAGGAGTGCTTGGTATGAAAAGGTTGTTGTTGGCTTTAATAATATTAACCATATTTTTAAGTCCCATATACAGTGCAGGTACCTCGGGATTTGCAATCACCTACGGAGAGACAACTTACAAAAACCCCACCTACAAAAGTACGGTGGATAGTTATTTTGATTCACACACCGATAAAAATTTGAATAATTCCAATACCAAGGTGGTGACTGCTTCACAGGTGAATCAAATTGCCAAAAACATCACCGGGCGGACTTACAACTCTAATCAGATCTTTTCCTGTGCACTGGTAGACTTGAGCTACAGTCAAGGCATCCGAATCATTGTGGATACCAGCAAAATAAACACCGTGACCTCTAAAATGTATGCCAATGCCTTAAAATCCACTGGTATTGAAAACGGTTATGTGGTGGTTACTTCACCAGTCAGTGCTACCGGTGAATCAGCCTTAACCGGAGTTTTGGAATCTTACGAAGTAGCAGTTGGTACGGCCATACCCGAAGAAGCAAAGAAAGCTGCCACTGAAGAACTTTACACCGAAACTCAAATTGCCAACCAAACTGGTCAAAGTGCAGATAAAGTAGCCGAACTTTTTGACAAGGCCAAACAGGAAGTGCAGAAACAAAACCTGCAGGATCCAGCACAGATAAAGGTCATAGTTATCAATGTGGCCAACAGCCTGAATATAAGTCTGACCGACCAGCAAGCACAGGACATAGCCAATACCCTGGCCAACTCACAGAAAGTTCAGGGCAGCCTTACTGATTTCAAAAATCAGCTCCAAGCTGCCACACAACAGGCCAGCCAGTCCCAGGGAATACTAGATCAGATAAAAAATTATCTGCAGAGCTTTTACGATTACTTAATGAGTCTCTTGGGAACGCAGTAAAATTTAACATCTCGGGATACCTTGACAGGCAAAATTATAAATAATAAGTTTAGATAATGCCATTAAGAGTTTCCAGACTGCTGTTGATGATCAATCTGTAAAATTATACTATTCCCATAATAAAAAAACACTTTCCAAGTACTATAGGTATAATGATAAAAACCAAGATCAACTGGCCGGGACCTTTCATTATATTTCTTAGATCCTACATTAAAAGTTAAGGATGAACCAGTTCCAATTATTTAATGAACGGTCCAGATGAGATTATCAAAAGATAGTGGATCTCCGGCTAAAAATTAGGATAACGTATGCATGGCCTAAACAATTATCCACTTGGTTTAAAAAATGAATTACATTTGTGTCAGAATAAGTTGTTGTCGTAAATAGTGATAATCATGCTAATTGCCCAGAACCATTTGCAATTAATAATAGAAGTAGCAGTGATAATACACATGGGTGTTTTACTGCTCATAAACATTATTCCCTTCACTTTAAGTATGGTACTTTTCTTATCCCTTATTTTAACCATGTTACTGGCGGGAATTTTCAGTATTGATTCTGCCATGCTCTTTCTACCCTTTGTTTCCCATCAGGAGTTCACCCACCCCTTCGGTCCCCTGGCAGTTTTTGCCTGGGTAACTCTTTCAGCATCAGCCAGCCTGTTGAGTGAGGTTGAAATTAAATCCACCTCCATCACCGCCTTGTCCCTGATACTTTTCGGGGTGATAGCAGTTGCCGGAGGACTGATGCACCGGTCATTCCTGATACTATGGTTCCTGGGCTGGTTTATAGGATACTTCATAATGTCCAAGAGTTTCCGCCGAAGTGTTAAAATCACTCGAAAGAGGGTTGTAACTGCGGTAGGAGCAGCTGTAGGTGGTTTTGCAATTCTGGAAATATTATCCAAGGTGTTAAATGCATCTGTTCTCAGTCCCCTACTAAGGCTTAGCCGGATAGAAGAATACTCACTTCCCAGTCTGAAAATGGTTATAAACAACACCCAACTGTGGGGACACGTACAGGGTTCCTGTTACTGGGCATCAAGCTGTTTAGGTGGCTCTGATGGGTACCTTTCACTACCCATGAACCTGATCAACACCTTAACCCTACCTTTCCCCCTGTTTTTCGGGGTTTTAGTCACCAAAAAAGATATCATCGACTACATGCTCCCCGGGATATTTGGTGTGGCCTTTGACTTCGGATACGGAGGTCTTTTAGCATTATTATGCTGGTGTGCATTTGTTATGGCCAGTGGTTTCTACGTACTCCGTAAATACCGCAGCAAAAGAAGAGTGGGAAGTAGAAGATACCTCGGAAGGGAAGCACTTCTCATCGGGGCGTTAACTGCATTCATAGCCCAGAGTATAATTGGACTCTTCCTATTCAACCGAACCCTCAACGGTTCTGCCATGTTAACCTATATTTTCTTATCGGCTATGGTGGTAGCTCACCTGGTATCCGTAAGATCCAGTTTAAGATAAAAAAAAAGTGAGAAAAGTACCTCTAAAAGTATTCTTAGAGAAATTTCCTCCCTAATAAATTTTTATAATTTCTTTCTATAAAAAGTCCTAATTCTTGCTATAAACAAGTTATAACTACAATTTCTAAGTATTTTTAAAAATTAAATGTTACAAATAAACTAAAAGGGTAAAATTAATAGTAGAGAAAAATAGTGGAGTTAATCCCTACTAAAATCATTTACTATGTTTATTCCAGACTATGGCATAGCTCGACTGCTTTCTGGGCAGCGGCTTCCATGGAGGTTTCGTAACTTACTCCCGCTTCGGTGAGTAAGCGTTGCCCCTCTTCTTCATTGGTACCAGTGAGCCGTATGACCAGGGGCACTTCCCGTTTAGACTCTTTTAACACACTGATAACCCCATGGGCCACATCATCCGCCCGGGTTATTCCACCTAAAACATTTAAAAACACTACTTTTACTTGAGGGTTGGATATAACCAGGTTCAGTGCACGGGCAATGTTTTCCTGTGATGCTCCTCCACCTATATCCAGGAAAGTGGCGGGTTCTCCACCATAAAGTTTGAGCATGTCCATCCCGGTGAGGGTGAGACCGGCACCATTACCAATAACTGCAATATCACCGTCCAGTTTAACATAAGCAAATTCATCAGCAGATTCTGCTTTAAACTGGGCCATATCCCGGTGGCGGTAAAGGGAATCATCATCGATATCCAGTTTAGCATCAGCAGCAATAACTCCCTGGTTGGTGAGAACCAGAGGGTTGATCTCGGCTATATTGGCATCGTACTTCAGGAATATCTGGTAAAGTTTCCAGATGATACCTCCCACCGGAGATATGAGCTCGTTATCCACTCCCATTTTACGGGCTATTTCCCGGGCCTGGTAGGGCATGAACTCCTCCAGAGGGTCCTGGTGATACTTATATATTTTGTCGGGGGTAGTGCTGGCTACCTGTTCAATATCCACCCCACCAGATTTACTGGCCATTATAAGTGGTTTGCGGGCCGACCGGTCCACAGCCACGCTGAGGTATAATTCATCCCGGATATCCAGCATTTCCTCAACCAACACTTTCCGAACAGTTTCTCCCCGTATAGTACTCCCTAATAGTTCTTTTGTTAGCTGGTAAGTCATTTCCGGATTATCTGCAAATTTAATACCTCCAGCTTTGCCTCGTCCACCAATCAATACCTGGGATTTTATGGCTACTGGTTTTTTGATGGTTCCAGCAGCTTCCTGAGCTTCTTCCGGTGTTTCGGCCACTATACTTGGGGGTGTTGGTATCCCTCCTGCTTTGAATATTTCTTTGGCCTGGTATTCATGGACTTTCATGTTCACACTTCCTGCTGGGAAAGTTCCATTCCTGCTTCAAATGCCGAGAGGTTTTTGTCCTCTGTTCCAGGAGGTACACTGGCTGCTATGGCTTTACGGGCTGATTCTTCAGATATAACTTTGGTGAAACCAGTTATAGCTCCAATCATTACGATGTTAGCCACGATACGCAGCCCCACCTTTTCATCAGCAGTGCGGGTAGCCGGTGCATGGTAAACTTGAATATGGTGTTCTTTCACAAAGGAACTGATTTCATCCTCATTCACCATATCTGGATCGATTATCAGGATTCCTCCCTCTTTCAATCCATCTAGGTAGGCAACCAGGGCTTCGTGGGACATGGCCACAAATATATCAGGATTATGGACCTTAGGATAATCAATTTCCTCATCACTGATAACCAGTTCTGTTCTTGAAGCACCTCCTCGCGCTTCTGGCCCATAAGATTGGGTTTGCACGGCGTGTATACCATCATACAAGGCTGCTGCCTTACCTATGACGATTCCTGCCAGTATAACTCCCTGACCACCAAATCCAGCTATTCTGATTTCTTTACGCAACTTCAATCCCCCTGGTATGCTGATCTGATTGCAGATGGCTTTCCAGTTGTGCATTTATCTTCCAGTAGTTGGCAGATCCTATCTGAATATTCTGCTTCTTTTTTAGCTTGGAATTCTCCCACAACTATCTTTCCTTCTAGTTCTTCATTAGAAAGTTTGTCTGCTCTTCTTTTTACGATGCTGGCCTCTTTCATCCACTGCATCATTTCCACCGGAGTGCGCATCTTGTTTTTACGCCCAAAGTAAGTGGGGCACTGGGAAATTACCTCTATGAAGGAAAATCCATTGTTCTGAAGTCCTTTTTTAATGGCATTGGATAACTGCACTGGTTGTGCTGTGGTCCATCGAGCCACATAGGTTGCACCTGCTGCTTTAACCAGTTCGGAAAGGTCAAATGGTCTTTCGATTGCCCCGTAGGGTGCGGTTGATCCATAACTTCCCCGGGGACTGGTGGGACTGATCTGTCCTCCGGTCATTCCGTAGATGCTGTTGTTGATACATATAACGGTGAGGTTAATGTTACGGCGCGCTCCATGGATAAGGTGGTTACCTCCGATGGCCGCTGCATCCCCGTCCCCGGTGAATACCACTACTTCATTTTCAGGGTTGGCCAGCTTAACACCGGTAGCAAAGGATATGGGGCGTCCGTGTGTGGTGTGCAAAGAGTCACATTTAACATAGCCGGGTATTCGAGAGGAACATCCTATCCCCGACACCATTACCACATCTTCAAAATCCACCTCAGCCATTTCCATACCATTGAAGAATGTGTTCATGATAATTCCATTTCCGCATCCTGCGCAGAATATATGGGGAAGTCTGTCCTTCCTTAAGTATTTCATAAAACGATTTTCCCTGTTTTCTTCCATCTTCTCCATCTCCATGGGATGAAAATAATTAAATTTGATAATTTTTAACTCCAAATGCCCTTGAATAATTTAATTATCTAATAGTTAAGATATCTGACTTATCTGGCTTATTCATCCCTATAAGCCTAGTTGTTGTTATTTAACGATTATGCACCTAACTTGATCCCGATTTTATTACTTTCAAGATCTCCTCGGGAAGGTGCATTTCACCACCGATCTTGGAAGCTAACTCCACATCTTGGGGAAGGATCCTTTGAATCTCGTAGAATATCTGTCCCAGGTTCATTTCTACAACAATTACCCGCTGGGCTTCTCCAACTGCTTCCCTGATCATCTTTTCCGGTAAGGGCCACACCACATCCAGTTTAACAAATCCTGCTTTTAAACCCTCTTTTCTAGCTGTTCTAACCGCTTTTAGGGCTGATCTGGAAGGTGCACCATAGGAAAGCACAATTACCTCAGCATCATCCACATTTTCACTTTGTATCCTTGCAATTTCATCAGTGTGGTGCAAGATCTTGTCACATAAACGTTTGACCAGTTGGGCGTGGGTTTTTGGATTAGATGCATCAGGATAGCCCCTTTCATCATGGGTGAGTCCGGTGATATGCATTTTATATCCATCACCAAAAGCAGGCATGGGACTGGTCCCATCAGGCTCGGCATGGTAGGGTAAAAAGTCCTCTGGGCCCTGAGTGGGCATCTGGCGGGTAGTGATGTTAACCTTCTCGGGTATGCTTATTTTTTCCCTCATATGGCCCACGATCTCATCACTCATGACCATTACTGGAACCCGGTACTTTTCCGCCAGGTTAAAGGCCTCCACTGTAAAATCAAAACATTCCTGTACTGATGAGGGGCACAAGGCTATGACTTCGTAGTCCCCGTGGGATCCCCAACGGGCCTGCATCATATCACTCTGACTGGCCATGGTTGGTTGTCCCGTGGATGGAGATCCTCGCTGCATGTTTATTATGACCAGTGGGGTTTCGGTCATTACGGCATATCCTATATGTTCCTGCATTAGGGAAAATCCTGGCCCAGAAGTGGCAGTCATGGCCTTTCTACCGGACCATACCGCCCCGATAACTGCGCCCAGGGCGGATATTTCATCCTCCATCTGGACGAAGGTACCTCCCTCACGGGGCAGGAACAATGCCATATCTTCTGCTATCTCGGTGGAGGGAGTTATGGGGTAGCCGGCAAAAAAACGACATCCTGCTTTAATTCCGCCCCGGGCACAGGCTTCGTTACCCTGTATAAAATAATCCTCAGTTTTCATCCGCATCATCCACTTTTTCATCTACTTTTATTGCCTGATCAGGACACATCATGGCACACAGCTGACACTGGGTGCACTTGTCCTCATTTTCAGGTACTGGAACATTCACACCCTTTTTATTGAGCTTCCCTGATTTCCCATAAACTTTACGGGGACAGAACTCGGTGCAGATGTTACAGCCTTTGCACAGATTCTCATTAACGGTTATCATGAAATCTACCATTTTTTATAAAATATTAGCGGTGATATTTTAAATAATTGTTGATGCTGGTCCCTATTGATAAAGACCTGAAATATCCACAACCCTTAAAATACGTTGTATAAACTTTAATTGGATTCAATGGTCACTCGAATCTACTTCTTCCACATACATCAAAGGATACTGTAGCTCTTCAATGTAGTGCATGCGCACCACCACTTTCACCCCTTCAAATTCAGAGGTAACCTTCACATCCAGCATATCTCCAGTGAGGGAAAGGTACTGGTATTCATTTCCAGCATTTTCTAACGTTTCACGGTCAATTTTTACTTCCACACTGTTGATACAGGGCTGTAATGTTAGGGATTGTTCCATGGCTTTTTCCAGTGAGGGGGCCGTGTCCCGGTCTACTGGTGTCCCCACGAACTGGTGGAAAAGTGCACCCATGGTTATGGCCCCTTCAAATATAGCCCGTTCCCGGGTGGTAATATTCTGGAAATATTTTTCATCACTCATTCTAACACCTGGTACTATTATAATGGATTATATAATTGGATTTAATTTTCTATTATTTGAACATCCTGATTTTTAATCGGAACTTTAAAAGTAAGAGTAGTAAGAACTTATTTTCTTAAACAAAAGATTAAAACATGGGTATGTTCTATTTATACAGTTAAAATCCCAAACCTAGAAAGTTAGTGATCTGGGATATGTTTGATTCAATTGCACCGGCCGGAGTAGGGAAGAAGTAACCCAACGTCAGAAAGAAGGTCAAAGCCACCGTAGCTATGAAAATTATGATTTTATCCTCCTTTACCGGATAAAAATAACTTAATACAGTTCCACAAACCATAAATGCAAGTATTATTGCAATTGCATAATATTGCTGTTGATTGGCTACTCGGGAAGTTTTGATAGGGTACATCTTCCCCTGTTTAGCCTCGATCATCAACCTCTCTTTAGTTGATCCCAGGGGGTAGCAGGTGATCAAAAATAACACATCACCCTGCTCCACAGACAACCGGTAATCTGCCGGTACAATGGTACTGTTCTCAACTATATACTCCACATAACCTATTCCTGGCCATTCCAGAGTTATATTGTCACCCGCCTGTAACTGGTCCAGTTTGAGAAAGGGAGAACCATGAAGGGTGCGGTGCCCAAATAAGACCACCGTTCCACTGCCGGGTTTAGCAGATTGGGGTTCATGGTAGATTCCGTAGTCCACTGATTTGTTATTTATGGTCTGATCAACACCAATTTTAGGTATTATGACATAAGGAGTCTCCCCTGGTTTTTGATTAATGGTCTGGGTAGCAGAATAGTAATTGACTTCCACCAGGGCATAAAAAGAGATGATGATCATCCCGGCAATGATTAAAAAAGTGGAGATTTTCATGGAATTTCACTGAAAATGTTTAAACTTTTGGTTAACCGGGTTTCCATAATAAGGTTAACCGAGTGCACTGGTCCATAGTTATGTAAAGATCAGGATATAACCGTTTCTAAAACTCACTGGAAGAATTTGGCATAGACCACTCCTGCAACCAAGATTATGGCTCCAACCACAAACAGACCAAAGGGAACACCTGTTTTTGATGTGGGTACGGACGTGTTGGTGGTGGCCGCAGCAGTAGCCGGGACAGCAGCTGATGAAGTTTTTTCACTTATTTTTGAACCGGCAGCTGTTTGTGGCCACTGATAGGTGTAAGAGTAATGCTGACTTTGACCGGGTGATATTACCACATCCCAGGCCGCTGTATTGGCCCAGGGTAACTCTTTATCTATGTAGGTCACCTGAGGATTACTGTAGGTAAGATTAGAATCAATAGGTACAATAGGAGCCCTCACAATACCTGATACTTGTGGACGTGTTGTATCCTGGTTCTTTATCCAGAAACAGAAGTGTCCTTTCCAGGATACCAGATCCAGATTGGGATTCAAGTACTCAATTTCATTGGGAAGGAACCAGGTGGCAGTTAGACCCGGTTCATTTAGAAGGGGCCAGAAAGTATTATCAATAGAATCGCTCCGACGAATATAAACTGGTAACTGTGCCGAAGGATAGGGGTAGGCAACTAGCTTAAAGGAGACAGTTTTAGTTTCTCCCGGTTGTATTTTCCAACCAAGATCATCGGCATCAACATCGGACATGTACTTGATCATCTTCAAGGCGGAGGGGTTAGTCCAGGCTACTCTCCAGTAAATGGAGGGAGAAGTCTGATTGTACTTCTGACTTATCTTAAAGTACTCCACATGATCATTGTTGTTTTTAATGGTAACCGTTATAGTAGACTCTAGATAGGTGAAAAGTACCTCTGAGTTTTGTTCTTTAACCCATGCCTGTTGATCCTTAGTGTCGGACCATTCTGCTGCCCATGAAGATGAAATGACAGCAAATAGAATTAAAACTATCACCGCCATGAATAATTTGTTAATGCTCATTTAAGCCTCCCCCAATTTAGGTTCTCCTGATAGCTTATTCCACTGATACTTCACCTGTATCCATCTAACCAGTTCCGTATATCTGTTTTAACTCAGTTATCATCCATTCCGGAGCATCCTGGGTGGGTACAGTCAGCTGTAAGCTCTGACTATTCTGCATCAGGAACAGGGCATTTTCACGGGGTACTTCCAGCACTACCATGTACTGCACATCCAGTTCACCCAGATTGGAAGCCCGTTCAAAGTCGGATAATTTCCAACCGTAGGCATTGAGTAAACTGTTAACCTGTGTTGAGTCCCAGGTGTTTGATGCCGCTGCTTTAAGGAGTTCCTCCACATCAGTGTTAGCAGTTTGGGTTCTACTGTTGGTCATGGTCAGAGTGTTAATGGCAATTTCCTGGGATTGTTCCAGGTTGGCAT
>NZ_JARVXG010000059.1:27500-80000 GCF_029848115.1 Methanobacterium formicicum
AGTCAACCCCCGACACCTGTTTCATTGACTCCATGGATGTTAAACCAGAAAGACTTACCAATGAATTGGAAACCATGCACCCCCCACTGAGGGTTGTGGCAGAACACAAAGCAGATGACCGTTACCCCATTGTTTCGGCAGCATCCATAGTAGCCAAGGTAGAACGTGACCGGGCCATTCAGATCATCAAAAAGACCTACGAAAATGTAGGATCGGGTTATCCCAGCGACCCCCGCACCATTGAATTTCTAAAAATAATTACCAAAGAGTCCCCTGAGGAACTCCCTGACTTTATACGCCGATCATGGGCCACTGTAGAAAAAATGCAAGGATAAATCCTAGGGAGGAACATTAGGGTGGAATTGGGAAAAACTTCTTAACAATACTATAATTCTTAAGAAACCGATTTCTAAAAAACAATCTTTTTATACAAACAAAACAAAGGCAAATTAATTGAGCCTAGTATAAATTTAATGCGAGGATAACCAATGATATACGAATTTTTTGCCGGCTCCTTCAACACCATACTGGAGATGTTCAAAAGTGGAGGAGTCATCACTTATATCATCACCATAATCGGAATTTATGGTATATTTTATTCTGCCGAGAAAATATACTACCTGCGCAAAATATCACAGGTAGGACTACCCCAGATCATGAGCGAAGTAAACAAAGCCATGGACCGTGGCGGTTCTCTAGAAGCATTACGTTCTATTGGACGTTATCAGAACCCTATTTCTAAGATTGTTGCCGAAGCTTTGAAGATAGGTTTTCGTAGCAACAGAGAAGTGGAAGATGCTATGGAAAGGGTGTTCATCGTAGAAATGGGACGTATGACCAAAGGAATGGACACAATCAGAACTATAATCGAAATAGCGCCTCTTTTAGGGCTGATCGGAACTGTTCTGGGAATGTGGTATACTTTCAAGGCCATGGGTGTAAATGCCAGTGCCACCGGAATGGCCGAAGGTATTTACGTGGCCCTCATTACCACCATAATGGGTTTAGCAGTGGCCATAATAATCCTACCCCTCTACACCCATATTAACAGTAAAATAGAGGATGAACTGGATAAAATAGAAATCGCCAAAAAGATGACCAACTGGCGATCCGCAGAGATGCGTATAAAAGTTGATTCTGATATTGAAAACGTAATTACTGCTTTAAAGGAATCTGATGGTGTAATAGAAGTTAAAGAGTTACATCAGGATAAGGATGCTAACATCTGGATTTCCATGAACCCCCACATGCTGGAAAAAAGTATTGGTAATGTGATCCGGGAAAAATGCAACACCGAAGCCCGGGTTGTGGAAAGTAAACTAAAACAATAAGCAGTGCACTTATAAAAATAAATACAGGGGATTTTATAGATGGCCATTGATACCACAAGTTACCGCAGAAAATTGCGCAGCAAACAGGCCCGGGTAAACCTGGTTCCCCTCATTGATGTTATTTTCACCATTCTCATATTTTTAATGGTTACCAGCAGTTTCCACGTAGCTGCTGATTCCAGTTCTTCGGGTAAACCCCAGGTAAGTCAAAGTAGTGGAAATTCCGAGTACTACCTCTTCCCAGTATCTGGTCTTAAAACCGTCACTGTCAATGGGGTGGATATGTCCAGTTACATCCGTGACAGTGCCATTGCCATCCATACTCAGGTAATAGACGAAGGGGAAATCATTATCAAACCCAAAGATGGGTCCATTGTCATTACCGCACCACCAGGTATGAGTCCAGAAAAGGCAGTTAGTATTCCCCAGACTTGACCCTGACTTGGACGGTACCTAGTACAATCAATACAGGGTTTACTGCAACTTCTGAAAACTTATTACTAGTCCAGTTATAGAATGTGTACCATCTATTCATTGCATAAACACACTTGGAATTGAAATGAATGTTTGAAAGGTGAAATAAATGTATCTAGGAAGAATATTAGCAGTTGGAAGTAATGAAACCGGTAACTTTGTGGCCTACAGGGTGTCCAGCCGTTCTTTTCCCAACCGGATCACCCGGACTTTTCCGGACAGGGTAGCGGTGGTTCCAAAGGAAGGCCATGAGAAGGATGTCTTTGTAAGCCCCTACATAGCCTACAATTGCATACGTCTGGTGGATGATGTGGCTGTGGTTTCCAATGGTTCCCACACTGATGTTATTGCTGAGAAAATCGCATCAGGTATGAGTATCCGGGATTCTCTGGCCCTTTCCCTTATGACCATGGACTACGAGAAGGATGACTTCAACACCCCCCGTATTGCCGGGGCAGTCACCATGGACGGAGAAGCATACATCGGTATTGTTACCCACGAAAAGGTACAGGTGGAAAAGGTTCCTGCAGGTGAAGCAAGTTACATATCCACCTACGAACACATCGAACCCCATAAAGTGGAATTTACTGCAAGTAACGTGGCGGAAGCTGCTCAATACATAATGGACCAGGGTAAATTCAAAGATTTCACCAATCCCGTCACTTCTGCTGCTGCTTTTGGTAAAGAAAACTGGAAACTGGAATCAATTTAATTAAATACCATCCTGAACTCCCTTATCTGAATCAATCAAAGGAAACAGGAAAAATCCGTAAGATCCTTAGATTTTACAAGCACATCTACTATCTAAATCCAATTCGGTGCATGGACATGGAGATTAAAATTATAGGACTCGAAGGTATTCCCCTCATTAAAAAGGGAGATGATCTCTCCCAACTCATTTTAAAGGCCATGGAGACACAGGGCATTCAATTCTTTGAAGGGGATATCCTAGTTATTGCCGAAACTGCCATTGCCAAATCTGAAGGTAATGTAATAAACCTAAAGGATATAAAACCCAGCCCAAAGGCCTTAGACATGGCTAATATTACAGGTAAAGACGCAGACCTGGTGGAGGCCATACTCCAGGAATCGGTAGAGGTGGTGGAGGTTGGACCGGACTTCATTATCACTGAAACCAAACACGGTTTTGTGTGCGCCAATGCCGGTATTGATGAATCAAATGTGGATCAAGGTCTGGCCAAACCAATACCCACCGATCCAGATTCCAGTGCCCATAAAATAAGGAAACCCCTGGAGAATGAAACTGGGAAGAATATTGCAGTTATAATCTCCGATACACAGGGGCGAGCCTTCCGTGAAGGGGCTATTGGAACGGCCATCGGGATTTCAGGCATGTTACCAGTTTGGGACCGTGCTGGTGAGCTGGACTTATACGGACGAAAACTTAAAACCACCAGTATAGCTGTGGCTGATGAATTATCCTCTGCAGCTTCTCTGGTAATGGGTCAAGCCGATGAGGGAATACCCGTTGTTATCTTACGGGGTGTTAGTTACTTCCAGAAGCTCAGAAGTGAATTTGCCACCATCAAATCTTTAATAAGGCCAAAGAAATACGATGTTTTCAGAAAATGAACAGGAACTTTAGGAAATATTTATCAATAATGATCATACAACTTTCAAAAAAGTTTTAAAAAACATATGAATCATTTTTCAAAGGGAAATTTTAAAAAAATGATTTAAATCCATGAAAGGTAATGAGTTGATAATATGTCTGTAAATCAGATCGAAACCCAGCTAGAAGCAATAACCATCACCATAGCCCACCTGGAAAAAAGTGAATCCTGTGATCCCAAGGTGCTGGAAGAATTAAAAAAGGAAAGAAGCCGGCTTTTAAAGGAACTCAATGTTCATTAATGTCCATAGGATTTTATCTGAATATTAAGTCAAACTTCGGGTTGGTCCAAAAATACAGATAGTGCATCTAGATAAAGGGATTTAGATCTTAGGGAATGTTAGAGCCGTGCTTTGGCTATCGTTATTTACAACATCTAATACAACAAATAACCTAGAGTGATAATAAAATGATAAGCGTCCTTTCTGGTGGAACCGGCACCCCCAAACTCCTGCAGGGGATGGTAAAACTGATGAACCCCGAAGATATTACGGTAATCGTGAATACCCTGGAAAATGACTATTTTTCCGGAGTTTACGTGGCCCCGGATGTGGATACCGTACTCTACACCCTGGCGGGGATCATCAATGAGGATACCTGGTACGGGGTGAAGGGTGATAGTTTTATAACCCATGATCGGTTAAAGGAGATCGGGTGTCCGGAAACCCTCCGCATCGGGGATCGTGACCGGGCCATGAAGATCCAAAAAACCCTGTTAATGAAAGAACACTCTCTCTCTGAGGCTGTGGATATTCAGAGAAAGGAACTGGGAATTAAATCACCAGTAATTCCCATGAGTAACCAGCAATCTCAGATCACCATAACTACTGACCAGGGAGCAATGGGATTTCACCAGTTCCTGGTGGAAAATCAGGGAACCCCCCGGGTACTTGATGTGAGTTGCCAAAAGGTGGATCCTGCCCCTGGTTTAATTGAATCCATCGAAGACTCAGATATGGTGGTTATTGGACCATCAAACCCCATAACCTCCATCGGGCCGATAATTTCTGCTAAAAGAGTTAAAAAGGCACTTAAAAAAACTTATGTTGTGGGTGTATCCCCTATAGTGGGTGATAAACCAGTTAGTGGACCGGCAGCTAAGTTCATGCAGGCCAAAGGTCATGAAGTTTCCGTCCGGGGAGTGGCCAGCATGTATCATGATTTTATGGATCGGATCATTATTGACCAGGTGGATGCCAATCACCAGGAAGAAATAGAAAAACTAATATTAGATGTTATGATAACAGAGACCATCATGACCAATATGGAAGATAAAATTAATTTAGCCAGATGTACTTTGGGTGAAAATGTATGATACAAATGACTTTAATTCAAATTGACAACTACGGACCATGGACAGTTACCCCCACACCAAGGGCCGAAGCAGACCTGCAGATCCTGCAGGCAGAGTTATACGCCGACCTTCAAAGGCAATTCGCAGTCAAAGGGGGATTGGTCTTCTTCACCCGCTTTGATAACATGCTGGCGGTCACCAACGGCGTGGATATGGACCACCACCTGCGTATACAGAAGTCCATCAACAACCGTTACCCTATAACCGTGAGTATGGGCGTGGGAACTGCTGAAACTCCCTATGAAGCACAGCGAAGCGCCACCAGTGCACTTCAAAAATATGGGGGAGCACAATCCGAGGAACGGAGCGAAATACTGGCCATTGAAGGCCTAGTGAAACCAGATGACAGCTTTGTGCAGATTGCCCATATTGATATAAACGGAATCACTGATTCGCTTACAGATATTATTCCTGCATACGACACTTCTTTTATAGTTAACCGGGTACAACATTTCTTAATGAAAAAATTAATTGAGAAAGGTTCGTTACTGTTTTTCATTGGTGGGGATAACTTCATGTCTCCCTGTAATGGTATGAACCCGGAAGGACTGCTTACCATTATCGAAGAAATAGAAGAAGAAACTAATATCGCCCTTAAAGCCGGTGTTGGAAAGGGACCTAACGCAGAAAAAGCAGCTAACCTTGCTGATCTGGCCCTGGAAGAAATCAGAGGCGGTTGTACCTACAATCTAGTTCACGTTATGAAGGAATAAGTTTAAGTTAAAAAAATATTAATTTTTCCCAAATCTTTTTAATCTATCGGTTGTTATCTTACCTATCAATTAGAAATTAAGGCTCTGAAACCATATTGGTATTAATTTTGAGCTAACAACAGATTTGCCCATATTAAAAACTTATTTGGAGTTGAATTTATTAAAGTCCTAGCCCCCATGGCCGGCATCACGGATGGTGCTTTTTGCCGACATATGACAACCCTTGGATTTGACATGGTAACCCTGGGAGGTTATAATGCAGATTCAGCCACCATTAGTGCAGGCCAAAGTATACTATCTCGTGGGAGGCCAGAGTTTGACCTGAAACCCGGCGAATTAATTTCTCATCTGGAAAAACAATCCCTGATGGTTAAAGATCAGGACAGGTGGAACGGTATGTTATCGGTTAATCTTCGTGCTACTACTCCTGAACCCATTATTGCAGTTTCTCAGCTTAAGAATGTGGATGTGGTGGAGATCAATGCCCACTGTCGGCAGCCGGAGATAACCAACCTGGGATGTGGCCAGGCACTTATGGAGAATATTCCCCACCTGGAAAAATTCACCAGAGAAGTGGTGCAAAAATCAAAAAGTGAAGTATCGGTTAAGATACGGGCTAATGTACCGGGTGTGGATATCCTCGAAGTTTCACGGGTCATAGACCGTGCTGGGGCAGATTTTCTCCATGTAGATGCAATGTATCCTGGTTTGGACACTGCTGATTATGATACAGTCCAATCTATTTGTCAGGAAACTAATTTGTTCGTTATTGGTAACAATTCCATTAGGGATATTGAATCTGCCAGGAAAATGTTGGCTTCAGGTGCCGATGGAATATCAATTGCCCGGGCTGCCATTAAGGGAACACTATCCTTTGATCTGTCCCAAATATAGCAGAGGATATTTTTTTAATATAATAAAATTTTTAATAGGAAATCATATAGATAAACAACTAATGATCAAAAAAAGCTTGAGAGGGATTACTCATTCAATTTGATTGTTATAAAAAAGGTGGTTAAATGTCTTTTATACGATTGGAAAACGTCACCAAAACCTTTGATGGTGTGGAAATCCTGAAAAACCTGAACATAACCATAGAAGAAGGTTCAGTTCTGGGTATTCTGGGAAGAAGCGGTTCTGGAAAATCCGTCCTTATCAATATGTTAAGGGGGATGAAGGACTATCGCCCTACCACAGGTCGAATCATTTACAATGTAGCTGTTTGCCCACAGTGTCTAAGAGTAGAACCTCCTTCCATGGTTGGGAAAGTTTGCCAGTGCGGAGTTACCTTTGAAGCCCATGAAATTGATTTCTGGGATACTGACCGTAAACATTTCGCTGCAATCAAACGCCGTATCTCCATTATGTTACAAAGGACATTTGCTCTTTACGAAGATGACACGGTAATTGATAACGTTATAAAATCAATCACCGGGCGTGATGAAGAAGAGAGTACCTACATGGCCATAGATCTCCTGGACATGGCTCAGATGACCCATCGGATCACTCATATAGCACGTGATCTCTCTGGTGGGGAAAAACAGAGAGTTGTTCTGGCTAGACAAATTGCTAAAGAACCAATGCTCTTTTTAGCAGACGAACCAACCGGTACACTTGACCCTCAAACTGCGGAATTAATCCACCAAGCCCTGATTGAAGGTGTGAAGGAAAAGGGAACCACCATGGTCATCACCTCTCACTGGCCAGAAGTTATGCGCCAGTTATCGGATCATGTGATCTGGCTGGAGAAGGGAGAAATTGTGGAAGAAGGGAACCCCGAAACTGTAGTGCAGAGCTTCCTGGACCAGGTCCCCCTACCGGAGAAGAAAACTGAATTTAAAACCGGTGGCCCCATCATAAAAATGGAAGGAGTCAAAAAACATTACTACTCCATTGATCGAGGAGTGGTTAAGGCCGTAGATGGCATAGACCTGGTTATTGATGAAGGAGAAATATTCGGAGTGGTTGGACTCTCCGGAGCCGGTAAGACCACCCTTTCCCGTATTCTCTATGGCCTCACCGACCCCAGTGGTGGGCAGATCATGGTTAAATTAGGGGATAACTGGATAGATATGACTGAAAAGGGTATATTCGGTCGGGGCAGGGTTAAACCCTACCTGGGAATATTACACCAGGAATACAGCCTTTATCCCCACAGAAATGTTCTGGGAAACTTAACTGAAGCAATAAGCCTGGAATTACCCGCAGAATTTGCTAAAATGAAAGCACTTTACGTGCTGAATGCTGTGGGATTTGATGAAGAATATGCTGAAAAAATAATCACCAAATATCCGGATGAACTGAGTGGAGGAGAAAGACACCGGGTGGCACTGGCCCAGGTTCTCATTAAAGAACCTAACATCGTCATCCTTGATGAACCAACCGGTACCATGGACCCCATGACCCGGGTGCAGGTTACTGATTCCATCCGGAAGGCCCGAGATGAATTGAAACAGACCTTTGTTATTATAAGCCACGACATGGACTTTGTACTTGATGTCTGTGACCGGGCCGCCCTCATGAGAGGAGGAAAAATCCTTAAAACCGGTTTACCCGCTGATATTGTGGAAGATTTAACCCCTTCAGAGAAGAAAAAAATGTTAAAGGAGGAATAAGATGGCTTGGGAAGATTCACCATCACATGTATGCCGAGGGGGAGATAAGAGAGCTTTGACTTTTTGTTGTCCGCCTGTTAAACCTTGTCCTATTGTATTCGCTCTTGAAGAGGCAGGAATGACGCCTCAAGAGTACGTGGAGATTAAAGAGAAATTTGGAGAAAAAACTCGTCTGGGTGAGGGCGAAGGAACCTGTTTTGGATCCCTGGTGTGGTGCTGCAAACCATCCAAACCATGCCCCCTGAGGGATATGGTGCTGCGCAGAATTGGTATGAGCAGTGAAGAGTACATGGATTTAAAACACCAGTTATCACAGGAACTGGTGGGTCATGAACCTACCGACAACGAGGAGAGCATTAAAGCACTGGCCGACACATTCGATGTCTCCCGAGAGGAGGCTTCACAGGTTCTCTCGGAATGTGGTAACGACCTGAAAACTGCAATTAAGGTTCTCCGGATGAAAAATCTGGAAATCTAAGTGGACGTGTGAAGATGGGATGGACTCCCCTCTACCTAAAGATGCCGGATAAAAATGTCCTGGTGGTAGGAGCCGGGGAAGTCGGCCAGCGAAGAGCGCTTCGTTTTCTGGATGCCGGGGCTAATGTAGTGATAAGCGGAGGTAAAATTCCTCCCCAACTGATAAAATTAGGAGCCACCCACAAACCTCGTGCTGAACTTCCACAGTGGATAGATTGGGCAGATTTAGTGGTAGTAGCCAGTGGAGATCACCAATTGAACCAAAAAGTGGCCCAGTTAGCTGAAGATAAACTTGTAAATCGTGCTGACTGCCCGGAAGAGGGAAACCTCATTGTTCCCTCCTCATTTTTTATTAAAGATGTACAGTTTTCCATTTTCACCCAGGGTAAAAGCCCACTTATGGCCAAAGAACTGCGAAAACGCATCCAGGCCGTGGTGAGTGAAGAAGATATCCTTCAACTGGAATTACAGCATTTCACCCGTGAGTTATTGAAGGAAAAGGTGCCGGATCAAAAGAAGCGTCGTGATTATTTATACCAAATCTTAAATGATAAAAAGGTTAATGAATTTTTAGATAGGGGAAAATTGGAAGAGGCCAAAAATTACATTGTCCATTTTATCCAGACCCCTCGTGACCTAGATTAATAAATAAACTAAAAATAGTCCATAAATCCATTACCTAATTATTAGTTTATACCAAACCTAGTAAAAGCCACCAGGGTAATTTGAAAAAAGGTAATACAAATACATCTTCCAGTATTCAGGAGGGTTAAAGTGATTCTTAACATCCGAATTGACCACAAAACCGCGGATATCAATAAAATTGAAGAGTCCACCACTACCATGGAGGACATATTCGCGAAAATACAGAAAGAACATCAAGTGCAGGAATTCATCCAGTTGAAAACCTGCAACCGTGCAGAAATCTATTTGGTCATGGATGAAGCTCCCCTGGACTATCACTGGAACGGCCTGGTAGTTGAAAAGGATGAAAAAGCCCTTGAACATGTTTTAAAACTTTCATGCGGATTAGAATCCATGATCATTGGCGAAGACCAAATATTAGGTCAGTTAAAGGATGCTTACAAAGTTAGTGTTAAAACTGATTGTTGTGGTCAGGTACTGAGTACTGTTTTTACCAAAGCCATACACGTAGGACAATCTGTACGTAAAAAAACACGGATAAATCAGGGTTCAGTTTCAATAGGCTCTGCTGCAGTGAATTTAGCAGAATCCGTCCTTGGAAACCTTAAATGTAAAAAAGTGCTGGTTATTGGGGCCGGTAAAATGGGAACACTGGTAGCCAAAGCACTGGTAGAGAAACATCTCCAGGCGATTGTGGTGGCCAACCGCACCTATGACAGGGCAGTCTGCCTAGCCAAGGAGCTGGGAGGAAGTGCCATCCATTTTGACAGTTTATCCCAAGCAATGTCCGATGCCGATGTGGTTATCAGTGCCACCGGAGCACCACACAACATTCTCACCCAGGAAAAGGTGAGTGAGGCGGTACCCCCTGAACATCTCCAGACCATGGTGATGATTGACATTGCCAATCCCCGGGATATTGAAGAGGAAGTTGCCCAGCTAGGGGTTAAACTATATAACATTGATGATTTAAGAGGCATAGCCGATAAAAACAAAAAAATAAGGGAAACCGAAGCAAAAGAAGCCGAAAAAATCATTGCCGATGAATTAGAACTCCTGGAAAAATCACTGCGACACCTGGAAGTGGAACCAGTCATCGCTCAGATAAGGGCTCAGGCTGAGACCATCAGAATGCGGGAAACCCAGAAGGCCTTCCGCAAGCTGGGAGACATGAATGGTAAGGAAAAGGTGGTTGATGACCTTACCAAGGTGGTGGTAGACCGCGTGTTTTTAGACATCATCCATAACCTAAAAGAAGCCGCCGAAAATAATAATAAAGATGTTCTAAACACGGCCAAGTATATTTTCAAGAATAAAAACTGATACATCTTCTTATTTTATAATACATCCCCATAGATTTATTTTACAATTCATTTATTTTATTAAGGAACTTAAAATCCAAATCCAAGTTCCTCACTACCCCACCTAACCGTAATTTTAAAGAGAGTCACTATTATTTACCCCTGTACATCGATTAGTCCCAGTAAACGGGTGGTAACTATCAGGAGGAAGGGAGCAATTAAAACTGTGCCTATTAACTCTCCCACAGTAGAGCCCAAGTAGGGTATTTCGTGGAGTGCATCAAAAAGTATCTGGCGGATAAGGTAAAGCACTACCCCCGTAATAATCGTGACCATGAACATGTTCCTCAGACCGACCATTCTTATCTTTTTAAAGACTTGGGGCATGTTAAATCCCCAGCGGAGGCTTCCACGATGATGGGCCATGGTCAAAATCGCTCCCTGCATTAGGATGTTGAAACAGACTAAGAAAACCAGCATCCCCAGGATCAGCAGGGCCATTCCCCACTGTGAATCAAAGTCTAAAAGGTCTCCTAATTCAGAAAGCCCAAGAACCACTAATAAGAAAGGCAACATAAAATAAACAATGAGAATCAGACTCTCTTTTATTCCATGGACAAAAAGATTTAAGGGATGATGGAAACTAGGCGGGCGGGTTGATCCTTCAACTGTTTCCTCTACTATACGGAAACCATATCCTATTTCAATAAAGGACAATAAGATGACAACTCCCACAATGGATGCAAGTATTAAAATATCCAGTACACTGTTACCGGTGGAAGCTGAATACAAATCCATAGCATGGTCCGCTAAAAGCAGTATTAACCCCAGTATCAAAAAATTGCGCCAGTCCGAAAGTGCATAACTTGCAGCATCCTTTAAAATAATTTTTAAGTTTCTATTGGCAACCAAGACTTTCCCCATCCATTAAATTATTGTCCACAACATCCCATAATTTACCCATTTCCATAATAACCGAAGTAATGACTTATACTAAATTTACAGTATGATGGTTATCAGGATAAAACTGTTTCCCCACTTAATGATAAATCTGGGTAGAAAATAAAAGATAAAAGAAAAAAATGAAAAAAATATAGAAAATTTAGTTTATTTAAAAAAAAGAGAATTATGCAAACATGCCTTTGGGTTCGTTTTTCTCTTTTTCATGATGTTTCAATGCGTACTGGAAGTTTTCCCAGGTAACACTTTCCTGGTCTTCGGATATAGCCTTGTGTAACGCCACTTTAAGCAGCCGGTCCTTGATATCCCTACCAGACATGCCCTTGGAGAGGCTGGCCAGTTTTTTCACGTTAACATCAACTGGTAAAGGCATGGATTCAATGTACATTTCCAGTATTCTTTTCCTTTCACCTTCATCCGGAAGAACAAACTCAATTTCCTCTTCAAAACGACTTCTAAGTGCGTAATCAAGTAATTGAGGATTGTTAGTAGCTCCAATGGTTACCACCCCCAGATTGGGGTTGATACCATCCAGTTCAGTTAAAAGGGCATTGACCACTTCAGAAACATCACCCCGTAAGGACTGGTACTTACGGTCCAGACCAATGGCATCTATTTCATCTATGAAAATCACAGCCGGTGCACAGGCTGATGCTGCTTCAAAAAGATCGTGTATCTGACGTGCCCCATCACCCACATGTTCCCCAATAAGACTGGTAGCCTTAACCAAGAAGAGAGGGACCTGCATTTCATGAGATAATGATTTGGCCAGCATGGTCTTACCCGTACCCGGAGTTCCGTGGAAAAGGACGTTGCGGGGTGCCCATCCCTGAAATGTTTCTGGTTCCTGGAGGTACTTGGTGATGATTTTACACTTGGTCTTGGCCCGATCCTGACCAATAACATCACTCATTTTAAAGTTACTTTCCACCTTCTTAACCTCACGAACCTCTTCCACCTCCATGAGAAGTATGGAAGTGTTCTGGGTTATGCGTGAGTCATCTGGATGGGCCTTTATCACCTTAAATGCAAAATCAGGCAGTAATTTCTGGTCAAAAAGGAATGAACCTTCTTTCACTGTATAACCTGCCCACTGCTCCCGGGCATAGAGTTCGAAAAGTTCAGTGTCGAATATCTCAATTTTAGGGTTCTCCACCAGGTTGCACAGGAAGGGGTACCCAATGGATTGGAGTACTACCATTTTGGTTTCCTTTCCAGTGTCTTCTGGGCCAGTGCAGGTCTTTTTTTCCGATACAATTGGATCAGGAGTTATGTTGTTAAGTTTCAATATGGGTTTACCTCAAATTAGTTTGTAAAATGATATGTACCTACCACTTAATTAACATTTTTTAAATACATTTCCCCCGGTTTCTAAATCTTCACCTTACTATGTGATAAGTAAGAGGGCATAATAATTGATAAGTAAGTATGTCAGGGAACAAACAAGTGTACCTTACAAAATTCATCCAGTTTACGTCTTAAACCTGAAAAGGCAAATTAAAACCTTCCACTGTAATCCAATTCACGGAAAGTGATTTTATATTCTGCCCCCTGACTGGAATCCATGCTTATTTCACCATCCAGCTGGATTACCAAACTGTTAACTAATCGCAAGCCAAGAGAGTGTGTTTTGTTCAAATCAAAATCTGGGGGCAAACCTATCCCATCATCAGCAACAGTTAAAACGAATTGGCCATTATTGTTTTCAAGCTCAATGGTTATTGAACCTTCGTTCTCTGGAAAGGCGAATTTAAGGCTGTTGGTCACCAGTTCGTTAATTATGAGACCTAAGGGTATGGCTGTCTCCATATTCAATTCAATTTCATCCATGTTTAAAATAAACTTTATATCACCAGTTCTACGGTTGTACGTACTGAAAATGTCCGAAACAAGCTTCTCGGTGTATTCTTTAAATTTGATGTGACTAAGATCACCAGCCCGGTACAGTTTTTCGTGGACCATGGCCATGGATTTAACTCGCCTTTGACTGTCCTGGAGAACTTCTTTAGTTTCCTCCTCATGGACGTAGAGGGTCTGGAGGTTGAGCAAACTGGAGATGATCTGCATGTTGTTATTCACTCGGTGGTGAATTTCCCTTAACAGGGCTTCCTTTTCACTTAAAGATGATAGTATCTTGTTTTCTGCTTTTTTTAGTTGAGTGATATCTGCACCTATTCCCAGTATACGTTCAACCTTCCCCTTCTCCAGGAAGGGTATGGCGTGGATTATAATATAATGTATATCACCATTTCCGTCTATAAATTTAGATTCAAATGGTTTAATCTCTTTTCCTTCCAGTATGCGGAACAATTCCCCCAAAATAGAGGACACATTCTCGGGAGGTATTGATTCCAATTCTGTGAATTTTTTACCCACTATTTCATCTTTTGACAACCCCATCATCTTAACTGTGGCCTCATTTACTTCCCTAATTACGCCATTCGTATCAAAAAGTATGTTGTAATCAGGGTTTTTTTCAAAAAGTTTTCGGTATTTCTCTTCACTTTCATTTAATTCCCGGGTACGTTCCTCCACCTTGTTTTCCAACTGAGCATAGGATACTTCCAGTGCCTTTCTGGCTTTTTTAAGTTCGGTGATGTCACTGTGCATGTAAAGATTGGCCATGTACTGGCCCTGATCATCATATAATGGAGAGGCCTGGGCTAATGTCCACAGTTTAGAACCATCTTTCCTACGGAATTCCGGGTAAAAAGCAATCCTTTCGCCTTCGGCTACTTTTTTTCTGGTCTCAACCAGAATATCTCTTTCATCTTCCGGTGTAAATTCAAAAATATTATGATTTTCCATCTCCTCTCTTTCATACCCCAACAATTCACACATTCTCTGATTAACATAAAGGATAGTTCCCTGGATATCTCCAACTACTATGCCCTCATGTGTGGTTTCTACTATGTTACGGTATTTTTCTTCACTGATGGCGAGTTTAATCTGTGTTTTCTCTATTTTTTCACTTATGAACACCGTTATCACACTGACTGAAACCAAGATAATGGCTCTTAACACTTCCTGAACAAACACATCTACAGGAGTAATTAACTCAGTAAGGAGTAAGAGTGATGCCAAAAATAATGACACTAATATTCCCTTTCTTTTCCACCAAAACGCCGCTAGTATAATGGGAATATAGTAAAACTGGGAAAATACTATTCCTTTTCCTAGAACAAAGTGAAAATAATAGGTTAACAGACATGAAATGAATATTAGAACTGATATAATAAAAATCCGAAATGAAGAACTTGATTCATCCAGATTAACCGGCAATTAAATAACCTCCATACCCCGATAATCATTTAATTTCCATTTCTTCTCTGTAAGGCAGTTTGAGATAAAATTTCACGGTTATGGATGATTTTTTTTAGGGATTCCTCTTTTAATTCTAAAATAGTTCTTAATTCAATCAATTCATCCATAAGTTCCTTTTTAGACCGGTTTTCATCCAATACTTGACCCCCCCTCGGATAAATTCAGTTTTAAACCGTGCTGGATTACAGTTGTCATTTATATATTTGTCACATAAGTTTATTTATTTTTTTCAGGATGTACTTCCGGATTATTTTTCAGCTGTTTCCATCTCTGAAAAAAATCAAAACAAAAATTATATATAGTTTTTGTTCTATACATATAGAACATTCGATAGGGATAGAACAATTAAGTGTGTAAAAAAAGACCCAATAAGGCCTTTAAATAGAAAATTTGTGAAATTCTGTGGTTAATTAAAAAAATAAGAGTAGAATAAGGAGGAAAATAAAATGGAAAAAGGAGAAGCATTAGATATGTTCTGTTACCAGTGTTCGCAAACTGCCCGTGAAACTGGATGTACCGTTGTTGGAGTATGCGGGAAACAGCCCACCGTAGCCCGTCTGCAGGACAACCTGTTATTCGCCATAAAGGGAATAACCGCCTACCTGTACCATGCCCGTGAACTGGGTTACACTGATGACGAGGTGGATGCCTTCCTAGAAAAGGGATTCTTTTCCACCCTGACCAACGTCAACTTCGACCCCCAGGAATTTGTAAAACTGGCCCTGGAAGCTGGTCAGATGAACATCAAAACCATGCAACTACTTAAAAAGGCCCACATTGATAATTACGGCGAACCAGTACCCACCGAAGTACCAGTGGGATCAGTTAAAGGCCCTGGTATCTTAGTCACCGGCCACAGCCTCCAAAACCTGGAAGAACTTTTAAAACAGACCGAAGGAAAAGGAATAAACATTTACACCCACTCGGAAATGCTACCAGCCCACGGATACCCTGGACTTAAAAAATACAAACACTTGGTGGGACAGCTGGGAGGTCCCTGGTTTGACCAGAGGGCAACCTTCTCCAAATATCCGGTGGCTATCCTGGGAACCTCAAACTGCGTGCTGCTGCCTAAAGAGGAATACAAAGAAAGAATGTTCACCAGTGGAGTAGCCCAATTACCAGGAGTGAAACACATTGAAGACAACGACTTCACCCCGGTTATTGAAAAAGCACGAGAACTACCAGAACTAGAAGATGAACCAAAAGACACAGTACTTACAACTGGATTCGGAGCATCCACCGTCCTGTCCCTGGCACCAAAGATCAAAGAACTGGTAGAGGCCGGCAAAATTAAAAGATTCATCCTGGTTGGCGGATGTGACTCTCCCAAACCTCAGGCCAAATACTACCGCGAATTTGTGGAGAAACTCCCCCAGGATGTTGTGGTGCTAACCTTAGCCTGTGGTAAATACCGGTTCAATGATCTGGACCTGGGAAACATTGAAGGGGTGCCTCGCCTGATAGATCTGGGACAGTGTAACGATGCCATAGTTGCCGTGGACATTGCCCTGGCTTTAACCGAACTATTTGGTGTGGAACTGAATGAACTACCCTTAACCATAGTGTTAAGCTGGATGGAACAAAAAGCCGCCGCTATCCTCTGGAGCCTACTGGCCCTAAACATGAAAGGAATGTACATAGGACCAATATTACCCGGATGGGCTAACGATGAAATAATCAACATCCTTGTTGAGAATTACGACCTTAGACCAATCGGAGATCCAGAAGAAGATATAAAAACCATAATGGGAGAATAAAACCTCCCATTTTTACTATTTTGAAGGCACCAACCCTTAATAATCATCAACATTGGTAACCGTAGAATCTGAAGTTAATGAAATCATTTAAGTTAAATAAAATTCCAATCAATGGTAAATACTGAAGATTAAATGAAGATTTAAGAGGGTTTAAAATGGATATAGTTCAAATGGAAAATACCCCGGTAGCTGACACTCCCCATAAAGTTGATGTCCGCAAGTTGTATGACACAGAAAACGCCACGACTGTGCATATAACCCTCCAACCTGGAGAATCACTTAAAAAACACATCACACCCGTTGATGTTTTCTTCTATGTTCTGGAAGGTACCGGCATAGTGGAAATAGGGGATGAAAAAAAGGAAGTGGGAAAGGATACTTTAATTGACAGTCCCGCCCGTATTCCCCACTGCTGGTACAATGAGAGCGATGATGTGCTGCGTTTTCTGGTGGTAAAAGTTCCCCGACCCACTACAGAAACCAAGTTACTGTAACCACCCCACACAGACTTATTAAATGTTAAAGGAGGACTCAAGATGCCTAAAAAAGAAATTGATGAAGACAAAGCGTTCGAACAGGCACTGAAGGGTAAAATGGGCTGGAAATGTTCCTGTTCACTGGACATTGTTGATAAAAAATCATCTCTACACGATGTTACTTGTAAAAAGTGTGGCCGGACCTTCAAGACCGACCGTGACACTGATATGTGTATCCGCTGTGAAAGGGGACAGTAAAATAAAACAATTCAGATGAACAATGGTTAAAAATAATGTAACTCATCGTGCTAACCCGGAAAATGAAAACCTATCCATCGAACTTTTTGCCACCACCCAGGGGGTGAAGGCCATTAAAAGCCCGGTGAGGGTGAAAATTCTATCCATGTTACGTGAAGGTGATCTCAGCTTTGATGAACTGGTTAAATTCTCTGGCCGGGCTAAATCAACCGTGTCCAGCCACCTCAAATCTCTGTCCCGGGAAGGAATAATTAACTCACGGGTAGATCCCTACGATGCTAGAAAGAAGATTTTCTTCCTGCAATCAGAATACATTGGCAAAATACAACACCAGCAGCTCCAGGAAGATATTTCCGCCTACATCCAGAGGTACATTTCCAGTGAAAATGATCCCTTTGAGTTCTTCCGACTGATATTTCACACTATCCGAATTTCCATGCTCACCCAGGGAGTGGACATAGACCCCATACTCCACGAAGCCGGTTTAAAGGTAGGAACTGCCTTGTATGAGAAAGTTAAAGACCCAGAACTGGATAATTTCCTGGGAAATATTGGCCGGTTCTGGCAGACCCATAGCCTGGGTACAGTGGAAGTTAAAGGCCTGGATCCCCTCACCATCAAGGTACAGGATTGTTTTGAATGCAGTGGCCTACCATACCTTGGTAGACCAGCCTGTGCATTTGATAGTGGTATTCTTGAATCATTATTCAGTCTGTATAAAAATGAATCAACCAAGGTTAAGGAAACAAAATGTTACGCCCTGGGAGATAAATATTGCCGTTTCGAAATCCAATAACCAGGGGGATAAAAAATTAATTATAGTGGGGAAGATATGATGGTGAAAACCATAATTTGATTAAAAGGCAGATCTCAATATAAAAAACTAACAACTTATTCTAAAGAACCCCTGAATCTTGTTTTAGCCGCCAGCCATCTTATTTGACGGTTTTTAAGCCTTAAATACCCCACATCTTCCTTGACAAATTCATTGATAATTCCCAGCAGTACACTTTCTTCAATGAAATCATGGATAATCTTCAGTAACTCCTCTTCCTTGATGTAACTACTGTCACTGAAGTTTTTAACCAGGATCTCTTCTTCCATCATACCACCAGGAGATAATTCTGGTACTATTATCTATTAACCCATATATATTTTATCAATTTTAGATACAAGACTGCCAAACTATAGTTTAAATATTTCCAGGTTAATTTTCCATTAGTCTTACTTTCAAACTGTCCAAGGACATTAAAACGTTTTAAAAATTCACTTTATTCAAGTTAGCTAAATACAAACCATTTTAGGGAATAAATATGAATATTAATGAGATTATTGGAATTTAAAAATTAAATAAGTAGTTAAATTTCATTAGTTTTTTAAACACCCTTCTTTTCCAGGATTTTTTCATGGACGGCCTTCATCAAAAGTGCGTCTTTTTCCAAAAAGGGAGTTTCACATATGATGGTGGCGTTCCATCCTCCATCCACCAGTACTTCCAGTAATGGCTCTAATGGAGGGCCGTATTCCATTTCCTGGAGAACATGGTGTTTTCTTTCACCAGCATCAGTGTATTCAATCCTGGTGAAGTGACAGTGGAGTGTTTCCGGGTTTTTTACCATTGCCCCCAGTTCATCCTCTAATTTACTCAGTATCCGGTGGTATTCATCAGCTCCCTTCACACAACCCCTTCCCCTGGCATGTACATGGGCAAAGTCTATGGTGGGAGCAAAGTGGGGGAAGGACCGGCAAATTTCAATGATTTCATCCAGACTACCCAGTTGAGACCTTTTTCCAGTGGTTTCCGGTGCAAAGGTGAATTTTTTTATTCCCAGGGAATCCAGTTTCTCCAAAAGATCATTAATGGCCCCCTTGCATCGCTGCAATGCCTCCTGGGGCGTGTATTTTGTGTAAAATCCCGGATGGAAAACAATACGATAAGCATCCATCCACTCTGCTGCCCGGGCTGACTGAATCAACCGTTCAATGGATCTTTCCAAGACATCATCCTTTTGCGCCGATAGGTTGATGTAATAGGGGCCGTGCATGGAAATCTTCACACGGTTATTTCGGGCATTTTCACCCAGTTTAAGACCGGATGGTTTCTGAATCTTCACCCCGTAGGTGGCCTGATATTCATAGGCATCTAAGCCCAGGCCACGGATGTAATCACAGACATCTACGGTTTGACCGTTAAATCCCAGGGGATTGCCTGCCGGGCCGAAATTTATCCTGTTTTTCATGGTATCCTTTAGAATAATAAAATGGTTAAATTTTTAAATAATTATGGGGTTTTATTTTATTTCAGACTCTTCCATGACCTCGACAAAGGCAATTAATGCTGCCACAGCTCCTTCAGAACAGGCCACCACCCATTGTTTGATTCCTCCGGTTATATCCCCTGCAGCGTATATTCCGGGAAGGTTAGTTCGCTGGTGCTTGTCAGTTACAATGTAACCTTCTTTGTCAAGTTCCACACCCGCACTCTGGGCTACTTTATTGAGGGGCTCTTCTCCCACAGCAATGAATACCCCATCAGTTGGTAAATCCTTCTTTTCTTGGGTTTTACGGTTTAGGATGGATACACTGTTGACTACCCCTTCACCATTTATCCCTTCCACCACCGAATCCCATATCACCGGGATTTCGTGTTCTTTTAATTTGTTCTGAAGGTATTTTTCAGCCCGCAGCTCGTCTCTTCGGTGTATGATGGTTACATCGCAATCCAGGTCATTTAAATAAATTGCTTCCTGAACTGCAGCATTTCCTCCACCCACCACCACTACACTTTTTTCCTTGAACAGGGGTCCGTCACAGGTGGCACAATAAGAGACTCCTCGACCCAGGAATTCATACTCACCCGGCACATTCAGCCGTCTGTGATGACTTCCGGTGGATATTATTACTGACTTGGCCCGATATTCTCCCTGAGAGGTGATGAGGGAAATATCACCAGGACTATTTTCCCTAATTTCCTTAACTTCTTCCATGTTCCTTATGGGGATGTGTTTTTCCACCTGTTTTCTCATCTTCTCCAGGAGTTCTTTCCCCGATGTCACCTCAAAACCAGGATAATTCTCCATCAAGGGTACCATGTAACCGGAACCTGCTCCAGTCATTCTTTCCAGAATTACTGCATTCATTCCCTGCCTTCCAGCATATATTCCTGCAGTTAAGCCCGCCGGTCCTCCGCCAATGATAACCAGATCGTATTCTTCCATTTGAAAACACCCTCTACAGATATTTCTGTATCTCTTCCTTCAATAATTTGTTCACTAATTTACCATCGGCTTTTCCCTTGAGCTGTTTCATGGCCATCCCCATCAAGGAGCCCATAGCACCCATTTTCCGTTCCTCAATCAGGTTTTCATGGGAAGATACCAGTTCCACGATTATGTCCCTGACATTTTCCTCAGAAAGCATCAAAAGGTTTAAATTACTGGCAGATTCTTCGGGAGTCCAGTCTTCCTTTAAAACTCCAACCAGTACATCGGAAACCGCATCCTTGGATATTTTGCCATGGTTCAGTAACTGGAATGTTCCCTTCAAATGGCTGCCCGGGAGGTTATCCACATCCAAACCTTCTCTTCTGAGTTCTTTAAGAGTGTAAGCCAGTAATGAAGCTACAGTTGTGGGTTCAACCCCACATTCAGCCACTATTTCCTCGAACTGTTCCACCCGATCCTGGCGCACTAGCTGATGTGCTAAATCTTCACTCAAGTTGTATTCAGTTATTATACGAGCCTCCTTTTCTTTGGGAAGTTCAGGTAAATTGTTCTTAACATGTTCCCGGAGCTCGGAAGCTACCACCTGAGTGGGGATATCTGTTTCCACGTACATCCGGCTGGCCGTAGGCAGTGGCCTTAAATACTCGGTATTGGCATCATCCAGGGCCTTCCGAGTCTCCTCGGGAACACCATCAACAGCCATTCTGGCCCTTCGTTGAACCTCTTCCAGGGCATTTTGAGCCTTCTCTGCTTCATCAGCCACCAGTATAAAGGCATCGTCGGGACCAATCTGTAAAAAGGTGTTTATGTTTTCCACTTCCTGAGAGGTTATTCCATAGGCCGGAAGTTCATCCGTGTGGAATATACCGGCCACACCCATTTTTTTGGCATAACCAGCCAGTTCTGTTCCGAATCTTCTACCAGGCTGCAATTCTTTACCAATCAAACCTTTATAACCATTCAATTTAATGGCTAAAACTTTTCCACCCTTTTTAATGGCCTTAGAAATGATTTTCGATTCAGTATCCTTTAATAGCTTATTTAGGTCATGTATTTCTTCTTCAACTGTGGCTTCCCTTTTCACCAGTTCATCCCTGATTTTCAGGAGGCGGAGCTGTCTTAGGACTTCATTTTCCACCAGTTGTTCCATGGAATCCAGGTCCTGAACTCCTTTCACTTCAACCCGGGCACCTTCCCTGATGGATATGTTGAGATCCTGGCGTATGGTTCCCAGACCCCTTTTCACCCGGGTACTGCGCAGTACCTGGCCGATCTGATAGGCCACCTCCCTTACCTGTTGGGGATGGTTCATGGACGGATCGGTGGTTATCTCTAAAAGAGGTATTCCCAACCGGTCCAGACGGAATTCCACCTTCCCCTTCCGCTGTCCCATTCTCCGGGCAGCATCTTCTTCCAGACAGAGATTTTCAATTACCACCCGACCGTAAGGAGTATCCATATATCCCTGAATTGCCAGTAACCCTGTTCTCTGAAATCCTCCCGTGTTACTGCCGTCAATCACCTGTTTTCGCATGGTGTGGAATTCATCCACCACCTGCATGTTGAGTAGGGTGGCAATTATAAGTCCTATCTCCAGTGCTTCCTGGTTCAGAGGATGCGGTGGTTCATCATCAGTCTCCACCAGACAGGTATGGTAAGGATAAGCATCATAGAGGAAGGTGAGTTCACGGCGTGACTCTTCAAAGGCCGCCCGATCGATTTTACCCAGTTCACTCTGGGTGGGCCTTAAATATCTTAAAACCCTGTATTCTGGTTTTTTATCGGTAAGTTCGCATTCACAGGGGCAGAACAGTTTTTGAGCTGTGTTAAGTTGCTGGTGTATTTCCAAACCCATCATAAGGCCCAGTTCTTCGTAATCAATATTTTTATCCATTTAAATCACCATGACTCCATCCTATTCCCCATAGTCCCTTAAAAAGTATTTTGAGGAGGATTTTTCATCCATTTCTCCCTTCAGGTTAGTTTCCATGATCTGTTTAACCTCTTGGTATTGGCTGGTCTGTCCTAATGCCCATACCAGTTTAACATAGGCAGTTTCGGGCAGCATGTCCCCCACCGGTATAACACCAGAAGATAGGAGTTTACGACCGGTACTGTAAACATTAAGGTTGGTGCGGCCATAGAGGCACTGGGAAGTCATGACCACCGGAATATTTTCATCAGCGGCCCTCTGTAATGAGGGTATCAGGTGATCTGGACAGTGCCCCAGACCAGTTCCTTCCATTAAGATACCTTTGTAGCCTTTATCGATATAGTAGTCCAGTAGTTCGGCGGCTATTCCCGGATAGCTTTTTATAAAGCCCACCTTCTCTTCCAGTGTGTCGTTGATTTCCAGCTGGCATTCTCCTCTCTGGTGGTAGGAGAATTGTTTATCAATGATTTTCACCTTCCCATCCTTTACTTTGGCCAGTGGGGGGCTGTTAATACTGTTGAAGGTGTCCCTACGGCTGGTGTGCATTTTACGCACCCGGGTTCCCCGGTGGATGTGGACCTCATTATCGTTTTCTGTGGCGTGCATGCAGACGGTGACCTCGGCTATGTCTGATTTGGCCACAGCCACCGAGCTCATCAAGTTTAAGAATGCATCAGATGATGGTCGATCCGAACTTCTCTGGGCACCGGTGATTACAATGGGCACCGGTGATTCCAGGATGAAACTCAAGGCAGCAGCAGTGTAGTGCATGGTGTCTGTTCCATGGGCGACTACCACTCCATCAGCTCCCTGGTTTATTTCATCCGCCACCGAGCGTGCGGCCTGGACCCAGAACTCTGGTTTCATGTTTTCACTGAGGATGTTCATTATGGCCTTTCCACTGATGTTGGCCTCATCCAACAGCTCCGGAGTGGCCCTCAAGAGGTCATCCGCGGTGAATGCCGGGTGCACTGCCCCGGTTTTGTAGTCAATGATGGAGGCCACTGTTCCTCCGGTGGATATAATGGATACATCCATTTTTTCCGGGTCTTTCTCGATTTCCAGGGGAGGTAAATTTATTTCCGGTTTTTCTCCCCTTTCCAGGAGTTCAACTTCTGCCTGGTCAATGGCGATACCCACATTGTATCCGCTGTCCATTTTAAGTACAACGTGTAGTTCGTCAGCATCTTCAGCCCGGTCCAGAAGCATGCCCCGGTATTCTACATCATCCTTTTTTACGCAGATAATATCTCCAATAGAAATGTTTTGTGACTCTAAAAACTGTTTAGCTCTTCCACGATAGCTCATAGCATCCCTCATAATCTCAGTATAATCTAATTCTCAGTATAAATTTAGAAAAATTTGACAAATAAATGTAATTTGACAAATTAAATTAAGTCATACACTTGTATATGATTTAGGGTTAATTCAATCTATCTCCCTTCCTTCATAAATTATCCACCACTAACACTAATTCACTCTATCTATGCCTAATCACTAAGTAACATGCAATGATATAAAAAAAATAAAGGGTAATTGAAGGATAATTTTAGGTTTATTTTTAAAATTAATTTAATATAAAGGGCATGACTAGAAAAAAGGAATTATAAAGTGTTTCTGGATTTAAATTGGACATATCTCGAAATTTTAAGACCATTAAAGTCCTCTTAATTCCTTTTCCGGACCAGTTATACAGAATAGATCATTTTTAAGTTCCAGTTCCTCGGTTACTTCACATTCCTGGCAGATACAATCATCTTCTTCCAGTTTACACTTGGATAGTCCCAGAATGCAGTACAGTCCTTCGTAATTTTTCTCGGCACACTGGTTGTACATGGGGCAGTCCGGACAGATACAGAGATCACCCATTTCATCTAAAAGTTTTTTCCCTATTTCCTCATCAGACAGACCTTCAGAAGCCAATTCTCCCATTTTTTCCTCGAATTTGTCCATTTAATAATCCTCCAGATATTATTAATTGAGATACTCTGGTTAATTTCTCATCAATCCAATTTTATATCTATTCCCACTGGGCAGTGGTCCGAGCCCATTACATCGGAGAGTATGAAGGAAGATTCAATGTTATCCATGAATTCCTGGTTTACAAAGAAGTAATCCAATCTCCATCCAACGTTTCGGTCCCGGGCACGGGTTCGGTAACTCCACCAGGTGTAGTTATCAGCATCCTGGTTGAATTCCCGGAAGGTGTCCACGTAACCATGGCTGAGGAATCGGTCAATCCATTCCCGTTCAATGGGTAGGAATCCTGATATTTTTTCGTTTTCTTTAGGGCGGGCTAAATCTATTTCTTTGTGGGCGGTGTTCACATCCCCGCAGACTACGATGTTACGTCCTTCTTCCTTAAGAGCATCGGCGTAGTCAAGGAAGGAGTCGTAAAAGTCCATTTTATACTGGAGCCTTTCCGGGGACATCTTTCCGTTGGGGAAGTAGATGTTAAAAAGAACGAAATCCCCGTAGTCAGTTATGAGTGTGCGGCCTTCATTATCGAAGTTGGGGATACCCAGGCCTTTTTGTACTTTTTCCGGTTTTAGGGCGGTGTAAGTGGCCACACCACTGTATCCCTTGCGTTCTGCTTCTGAGGTATAGAGATCATATCCTTCCACATTCCGGATATTGGCTGGAAACTGTTTGTAAGTGGCTTTAGTTTCCTGGATACACAGTATATCGGGTTTACTCTCCATAAACCAGTCTTTAAATCCTTTACGATGCACAGCCCGGATTCCATTAACATTCCATGAAAGTATTCTGATTTTCCGCAAAATTTCCACCTCTAACCTTAAGACTAAGTTGAATTTAATTTTAGAGTTCAATTTTTATAATTATTTTTTTTATAAATATTCCCGCGATTACCATCTTCCTCTGATATCTCACTCTAATTAGAATTCTAAACTACCATTCTATGATTTAAATCATCTTTTACTTTCCACCAGGGCCCGTAGTTTATCTTTGTCCAGTTTCCTCTGGTAGAGGGGTGTTTTTTCATCCTGGTAAACCGTAAGGTTTTCTTCAAAGGTACTCTTATCAGAGTTCTGGTAGAATATTCCCAGGGGGTACTCTCCGGTTTCCGTGGCCCTCTGGAAGGCCAAATTTCTGTCGTGGGAGTCATGGTCATCTTCTAAGTAATAGGTGTGTTCCCGGAACCAGTCCCGGGTGTTAACCTTGTTAAACGAAACACATGGTTGGAATATGTCCACCAAGGCATAGCCTTTATGTTTTATGGCGGCTTTAAAGATTTCAATGGATTGTTTACGGTCCCCACTAAACGCTCTGGCCACAAAGGAGGCATCAAGAGCTATGGCCACTGCCAGGGGATTGAATGGTTCCAGGAATACCCCATCTACCTGTAATGGTGTGTTGAAGTCCCTCTGGCTGGTGGGTGATGCCTGTCCCTTGGTGAGGCCGTAGACCATGTTGTTGTGCACCAGGTTGGTGATGTCCGGATTACGGCGTATGGTATGCATGAAGTGGTTTCCCCCCTCCCCGTACATGCAACCATCACCACTGACATCAATAACTGTTAAATCCGGATTAGCTGCCTTTATAGCAGTTGCCGGAGATAGTGACCGGCCATGAAGTCCATTGAATACATTTCCTTTAATATAATGAGGAAGTTTACCCGCCTGTCCAATACCCGATACGAAAACCAGGTTTTCTGGTTGTATTTCCAGTTCAGCCAGGGTGGCTTTGAGGCTGCGTAGTATGGATAGATTACCACAACCCGGACACCAGGCCACATCCGCATCCGGCAGGTCGAAATCCCTTGGTTTCATCTATAACACCTCCCCTGAAGTCTTACCATGACCACCCGAGCCACTATCTTCGATTCCCATGAACTGCCGGAGTCTTTTTTCCACTTCCTCCACAGAGAAGGGCATTCCATTGTATTTTAAGTATTTTTCCTGTATTTCCAAGCCAGTTTCCAGTTGGATGAGGTTGGCCATCTGGCCCTGGGCATTGTTCTCCATGATAATCACATCTTCTGCCTTCTCCAGATAGTCGGTAACACTACTGTGCAGAGGATAAACCTGTTTTAAATGAAGGAAACTGGTCTCCCCAGAATCAGGGTTTAAACCTTTTTTGCTGATATTTTCCAGTGCCTCCCTTATGGGCCAGTAGGTAGAACCCCATCCCAGTACCAAGTTCTCATAGTCTTCTGATCCCACCAGTTCAGGGGCCAAGGCATCTTTTTTGATATGTTCCATCTTTTTAAGCCTTTTATCTACCATCTGTGTCCTTATTTCAAGGTTTTCCGTGATGTGACCCTCTTCATCATGTTCATCGGAATCTAATATCACCAGGCCCTCCCCATATCCTGGTATTCCTCGGGGTGTGACCCCATCATGGGTGATCAGGTATCTTCTATAGTCAGGAGTGGTTTTAATGAGGTAATCTTCGTTTTCCACTTCTTCCAGTGGCAGTGAGGGTATGTTATAGTAACAATCGGCAAAATACTGATCAGACAGTATAAATACGGGTATTTGATATTTATCTGCCAGGTTGAAGGCCCGCTGAGATAAAGTGAAGGCATCTTCCAGTTTCCCCGGGGCAAATATGATCCGGGGAAATTCACCTGTCCCGGAGTAAAGGGCTAAATTTAGGTCTTCCTGGCTGGTCCTAGTGGGTAATCCCACTGCGGGGCCGGGTCTTTGACCGAGATAGATGACCACCGGTGTTTCGGTCATTCCAGCCAGTCCTACTCCCTCTTCCATCAGGGCAAATCCACTTCCCGAGGTGGCCACCATACTCCGTGCTCCGGCATAGGATGCACCCAGTGCCATGTTGATGGCGGCTATTTCATCCTCGGCCTGTTCGTATACCAGTTCAAAGTCGTGTGCATTACCGGCCAGGAAGGCCTGGAGCGGGGTGGAGGGAGTCATGGGATAGGATGACATAAATTTACATCCCCCAGCCAAACAACCCATTCCTGCAGCATCAGTACCACTCAAGAGGAGTTCATCACGTACCGTGGAATGAGCCTCCAACGAGAGCTTAACCTGGTTTTCTTCAGATTCCATCAAACCTTTACCGAGGGTGTATCCTGCTTCTCCTGCTTTTAAATCGTTCTGAAGTATTTCCGGACCTTTACGGGCAAACATATCACTGATCAATCCATCAAAAATCTCCTTGGGAATATCTAACAGGCAGGATAGTGCTCCGGCAGCAATGACATTAGCGTATATGAGCCCGCCAATATCTTCAGCAGTTTCCATAAGTGGAATCTCAATAAAATTAGTATTTAAAGTGGGTAAATTATTTTCAGATTCTCGTGCAGACTTAATATGCTCTGGGTCCCCTATAATTACCGTTTTTGGAGAAATTCTGTCTTTAAGATGATCTATAGCTCCGTAGCTCAGTGCCAGTAAGATATCGATGCGGTCCACATAAGAGGCAACCCGGTCTGATGAGATTCTTATTTGGGTGGAGTTTTCACCTCCCCTGACCCGGGACATGTATTCTTTGGTGGAAAAGATATGATATCCCGTCTGTTTAACTGCCTGGGCCAGTACTGCCTCTACTGTCTGGATTCCCTGGCCGGCTTCACCACAGAGAACAATGGAAATATCTTCTTCTTTTAAAAAAACAGGCATTATTTACCCCCTTGAAAATTATCCCTGTATTACTCCTATTTAATTTACTTAAATTACACTACTCTAAGGTTTTATTTATTTAATTACACTACTGGTTTTATTTATTCTAATATTATGTTCAGCAATTTACTTAAAATTTGAGTAATCACGAATTTCTTAAGTTCGGGAAAATAATAAATAAATGAGTCAAAGGGATTAATTAATAAAATATAATCTCTTAAAATCCTGTAAAACGAATTAAAATAAATTAAAATAGCCAGATACTTTGAAAAAATAGATAGAAGGGGAATGACATTGTTCCCCTAGTTTTATGGTTATTTTTTAAGGTTATCCCGTGCCCATTGGGCACCGGCTTCCAGTATTTCCAGGTTGGCGGGTATCAGTTGGGGTTTCCGGCGGAAAGTGTGCTCCACTGCTTCGGTGAAAACATGTGGGGGAAGTCCGGTTAATCCCAGTTCCATTATAACTCCCAGCATGGCAGTGTTAGCCGCTCTTTTAACACCGTGGTCCTTGGCTATTTTCCGGGCGGGTATGGCCAGGGTTCGGAGTCCTTCAGGAGATTCGAATTCACCGATACTGCTTTCGTAGATGATGAGTCCACCTTCCCTTACTTTGGATGCAAATTTTTCCAGTGAAGGCTGGTTAAGGGCCACCAGACCATCGGAAGTTTGCATCACCGGGGAACCAATTGGTTCTCCAGATACGATCACCGTGCAGTCCGAGGTTCCACCCCTCTGTTCTGGTCCGTAGGAAGGGTACCAGGAGACGTGTCTCTGGTCATTACAGGCTGCCTGGGCCAGAGTTAGTCCCATGCTTAAAACGCCCTGACCTCCGAATCCGGCTATTCGAACCACCTTTCGGGGGAAAGATGGATCGTTGCGAGCTTCCCAGGAAGTATCCTTTTGAACTTCGAATATTTCTTCCAGTGCACCTTGTGAAAAGTCACTCTGGGCCCGGCACAGGGGTTCTACTTCGTTTCTTCGGTCTCGGAAATTTTTAAGGGGGAATTCTTTGGCCATTTCATCATTGATGAAATTTTCAGTGGCCTGGGCATCCATCCGGAGATTGGTGGGGCAGGGGGAGAGCACCTCCACAAAGGCGTATCCTTTACCATCTCTCTGGACTTCCAGAGCTTTTTTCACCGCTCTTTTGGCTCGGCGTATGTTTCGAGGGTCGGAAACTGAAACACGTTCAATGAACACTGGAGCATCTAGGTTGTCCAGTAATTCCGCCATGTGCATGGGATAACCCATGTAACGGGGGTCACGTCCTGTGGGACAAGTTACGGTGACTTCTCCCACCAGGGTGGTGGGGGCCATCTGTCCACCGGTCATTCCGTAGACCGTGTTGTTTACAAAGAAAACCGCCATTTTTTCCCCACGATTGGCAGCCTGGATGGTTTCGTTTAATCCTATGGAGGCCAGGTCTCCATCTCCCTGGTAGAGCATTACCACGGCATTCTCTTCCACCCGGGATAGTCCAGTTCCCACTGCTGGTGCTCGGCCGTGGGCTACCTGTACATGTCCGCAGTCAAAGTAGTAGTAGGCGAAAACTGCACATCCCACTGGACTGGTCATTACTGCCCTGTCCTGTATGCCCAGTTCGTCCAGGGCTTCTCCTATGAGTTTGTGCAGTATTCCATGACCACAGCCCGGACAGTAGTGGGTGGCAGTAGGTGCGCTTCCTCCTTTACGAGGGAATTCATCCAGCATGGATTCTGGTTTTTTGAGGATCTTTTCCTCCATCTCTGTAACCTCCTCTTGAACCAGTTTCTTATCAGCGTTCATAGCTTATCACCTGCCATTTCATGGATCTTGTCTACTATGCTCTTTTGATCGATGATGTTCCCACCCATACGGTTGACCAGTTCCACTGGACGCTGGCAGCCAATGGCCAGGTTGATGTCTTCCTTCATCTGTCCGTTACTCATCTCCACTGCTAAGAACTGGCAATCCTTACTGGTGGATAGTTCTCTTAATGGTTTTTCTGGGAAGGGGAACAATGTTTTTAGGCGGAATAATCCGGCTTTTATGCCTTCGGCCCGGACCATGTCCACTGCTGAACGAGCCACACGGCTGCTTATTCCGTAGGCCACCAGGATTATCTGAGCATCATCCAACAGGTACTCCTCGTAGTCCACCTCGTTTTCACGGATGGTCTGGTACTTTTCCTGTATACGGTAGTTGAAGTCTTCCAGCTGGTTAAAATCCAGGAATATACTGGTTACCAGGTTTCCCATTGTTTCCTGGTTTCCACGGACAGCCCAGGACTCATCATAGGTTGGTTCGATGGCTTCCTCCGGGAACTGGAGTCGTTCCACCATCTGTCCCAGTACTCCGTCGGCCAGCACCACCACGGGGTTTCGGTACTTTTCTGCCAGTTCAAAGGCCTTGATGGTGAAATCGCACATTTCCTGAACTGAATTGGGAGCCAGGACAATGTTATGGTAGTTACCATGGCCTCCGCCCTTAACTATCTGGTTGTAGTCACCCTGTTCCGGTCCGATGTTTCCCAGGCCAGGTCCGGCACGCATGATGTCCACTATGACACAAGGGAGTTCTGCTCCTGCCAGGAAAGACATTCCTTCCTGCATGAGGCTGATTCCTGGCCCTGAAGAGGCAGTTATAACTCGGTGGCCCGCTGCGGCTGCCCCATAAACCATGTTTATGGAAGCTTCTTCTGATTCTGCCTGGACGAATTTCCGTCCCACTTTAGGGAAATACAGGGAGGCTTCGTGCAATATTTCCGAGGCAGGAGTGATGGGGTATCCAAAGAAACCATCACAACCAGCGTACATGGCCCCGATAATAACAGCTGTGTTGCCTTTGATTAGCTGAATGGTCATTTCTATTCCTCCTCATCCCCTTTGATCTGTTTTTTGATTCTCTTTCTCCGAGGTATGTGAACTTCCACGGCCAGTGGTTCAGGACAGGTGTAATAACAGTCCCCACAGCCAGTGCATCCCTTTCCAGTGTACTCGGCATAATGGTAACCACGCTCGTTAATGTCTTCACTCATCTTGAGGACACCGGCGCGGCAGGCGAGGATGCAACGTTCACATGCTTTACATTCCAGTTCATTGAATACTGGATATGGTTCTTTTTTATGGCTCTTCATGATTCATATCATCCCATTAATCTTGAATAGTATTTTTATCTTTTTAAACGATAATCTAAGTATTATATGGAATAAAAAAACTACAAATCGGGTTAATTTTAAAAAATGGTATTATCGCTCCATTTTTAAATGTAACCCGTATACTTTATTAATTACTGATTTTCATCCTTTTCCCTGATTTCCACCCTTCGGATTTTTCCACTGATGGTCTTGGGTAGTTCATCCACAAATTCAATAACCCGTGGATACTTGTAGGGTGCGGTTACCTTTTTAACATGGTTCTGGATTTCTTTTTCCAGTTCAGGGGATGGTTCATAATCACCAGTCAACACTATGGTGGCCTTTACCACCTGCCCCCTGACAGGGTGAGGTACTCCAGTTATAGCACATTCCAGGACTGAGGGGTGAGATATAACTGCACTTTCAACTTCAAATGGACCTATACGGTACCCTGAGCTTTTAATCATGTCATCGTTTCGCCCCACGAACCAGAGGTAGCCATCTTCGTCTTTCCAGGCAGTGTCTCCAGTATGGTAGTATCCGTCATACCAGGCTGCATCGGTTTTTTCCGGGTCCTTGAAATATCCTCCAAAGAGGCCTGGTGGTTTTCCATCAGCGGTTTTTACTGTGATTTCTCCCTCTTCCCCTACATCGCACTCTTTTCCTTCGGGGTTCATGATCTGGATGTTGTATCCCGGGGATGGTTTTCCCATTGATCCGGGGCGGGGTGCCATCCAGGGGAAATTGGCGATGCAAACCACCAGTTCAGTCTGGCCGAAACCTTCCATCAGTTTTAATCCGGTGAACTCGTAGAATTTATTGTAAACTTCAGGATTCAAGGGTTCTCCGGCAGTAACTGCATATTCTAGGGTGGAGAAATTGTACTGTGAAAGGTCTTCCTTTATGAGGAAGCGATAGATGGTTGGTGGGGCGCAAAATGTGGTTACCCCGTGGTGGGATGCCTTGTCCAACATTTTTGCCGCGTTAAATCTTTCGTAGTCATAGACGAATACTGCTGTGCCTGAAATCCACTGCCCGTATATCTGGCCCCACATAGCCTTGGCCCAGCCAGTATCAGCCACAGTGTAGTGCAGTCCGTCTTCCACAACGTTCTGCCAGTATTTAGCAGTTATTATATGGCCCAGGGGATAAGTGTGGTGGTGCATTACCATTTTAGGCAGACCGGTTGTTCCGGATGAGAAATAGATCAACGATATGTCCTGGTCACCGGCAGCTTCATCACCGGTTGGTCTCTGGAATTCAGGGGAGGCTTTTTCAAGTTCTTGGGAGAAGTTAAACCAGCCGTCTCTATCTTCATCACCTACCAGTGCCTTTAGAAGAGGAGTGTCTCCCAGTTTCTGGTGGGCTTCGTCAAAACATTCCGGTACTCCGTCCTCGCCTATGCACACCACCATTTTGATACCGGCATTTTTTATACGGTACACAATATCCCTTGCTTTCAGCATGTGGGTGGCGGGGATGGTTATGGCCCCTAATTTATGTAATGCCAGAATACAGAACCAGAAATGGTAACGGCTTTTAAGAGTGAGCATTACCCGGTCTCCCTTCTTCACACCTTGTTGGGCGAAGAAGTTGGCTGCCCGGTCAGAATACTCTTTCATATCGCTAAATGTGAATATTTTTTCAGTATCATCGTTGCACCATACTAGGGCCACTTTTTCCGGGTAGAGGCGGGCGTATTCATCCACCACATCGTAGGCGAAGTTGAAGTTTTCCGGGGTCTTTATCCGGAAATTATCCTTAAAATCTGGATAAGATTCAAAATCAACCTGTGAAACGAATTTTTCAAGTAAAGATGACATTTTTATCACCAGTTATAATCTTGTATTATTAATTTTTAGATTTTTTTGAGTTAGGAGTGTTAATTTCAAGAACTGAATGTGTTTTGCAGTTAGAAACCATTTTCTCATACAATTTAACAATATTTACATTACAATGGCCAGGAATTTGGCTGTTTTGTTTTCCAGGGCTTCCATGGCGTGTTCATAAGAGGAATCGAAGAATATGGAATCTCCTTCGTGTAGAATTATCTCGTTATCGTGTATGTAAATTTTTAGGACACCCTCTAGCATGTAGTTAAATTCCTGTCCAGGGTGGCTGTTGGTTGATGGTTTGTATCCTTCACCTTTGGGTTCCACAGTAACGATGAAGGGTTCTGCTTTTTTGTGTATGAACTTTTCTGCCAGATTTTCGTACTGGTACTGTTTTCTACGACCTACTTCTACTCCTTTCCCTTTTCTGGTAACGCTGAAAATGTGCATCCTGGTTTCTTCACCAGTCAATAACAGGCCCATGTCTACTTCCATTTTCTGGGAGATTTCGAAGAGAATGCTAGCCGGGATATCTTTTTTCCCATCTTCATATTCCTGGTAGGTTTCCAGGGGAATTTTCAGGTGATCCGCCATTCCCTGAGCACTGATGTCTGAGAGCTCCCTAAGTTCTTTAATTCTCAGGCCAATTTCTTTCATCTTCTCATTCATAATTAAAACCTCACTAGGTTGGGTAAGCTTTTAAATGAAGCCTTTGGCTGGTTGCCAATGGTATTAAAACTAATAGGGGATTTATTCTAATTCATTCTATTAAAGATATATCTGTCCTAACCAGTATAAACATTTACACTCATTTTATAATGATTGTTAATGACAATTTTAATTGTGCTAGTATATATAAATTACTGGGTGCCCAGGGGTTCTTCCGATCCACAGGAACCAGTTAAATTAACATGGCATGAACCCTAATTATTAACAGGTAAGGGAATTAATCTCTACATTACCTATAATACAAAGAGAAAATAGGATTAAGGGGGATGAATATGGAACTTAACCTGAAAATTGTTAAATTGGAAGCACCAGAAGATTGTAATCTAATTTTAGGGCAGAGTCATTTCATTAAAACTGTGGATGATCTTTACGAAGCCGTGGTGAACACCGTACCCCAGGCAGAGTTTGGTCTTGCCTTTGGGGAAGCATCCGGGGATTGCCTGGTGAGGACAGCTGGGAACAATGAAGGGCTAGAAAATCGGGCAGGGGAAAAAATGTTGGAACTGGGTTGCGGCCATAGTTTTCTGATATTCCTGGCCAAGGCCTTCCCCCTAAATCTCACCCAGAGAATCAAGAGCGTACCCGAAGTGGTTAATCTTTTCTGTGCCACTGCCAATCCCGTAGAAGTACTGGTGGTAGAGACTGAACAGGGAAGGGGAATTGTTGGAGTGGTAGATGGTTTCAAGCCCACAAGTATAGAAACTGAAGATGATGTGGCCGGGAGGAGGAAGTTCCTTCGGGATATTGGTTACAAATTATAAAAACCCACCCCCTATTCCCCCTCCTTTTGTTAATCATCGGAGTATCTACCATAATAAACATCCCCCAGCTTGATTTTAATTTTTACAAGATAAATATGAGAGAAACAACCTATTCTGGTAACAGTGGTATTCCCAGTATAATCTTTAAATTTTATATCCTGCTAAAAACAACTATAATATAGCATAAACCAGTTAGGGGGTTTAAAAAACATGGCAAAAATCGCTTTTTATCGGGTTAGTGGTAGTAAAAAGAAAGATAAATTAATAGAAGTGGATGATAAGTACATAGGACTCCAGAACCGGAGAGAAGGGGCCTTAATTGTTAAGTTTAGAGGTCCTGAAGATGATTTAATGGAAATACATGATTTTTTCGATGCACTGGATGATGCCGAATCCGTACCGGTGGATATTGATAGCACCGGACCAGTAGAATATTATTTTCGGGGAATTTCACCCCTCAGCGATGAAACCGATGAAGGCTTTCCCATAAAAACCTTCGATGTAACTCTGCAATTGCGCCGGGAAATACTTTAGATACCCCATCTTCCTCAAATATTTTTTTATTTAATCCCTTTTTTTCAAATTCTCCGACAACACCAACCCTAACCGAATTTAAGAGTTTAAAGTATTAAGGAAGAACAATCCTAAGGAACAACAATCCACGTTAAGGCTTATTTAAGCATTTCCGCATTTTTCTGGAATATGGCCGGAATTTCTTCCGGATTTTCAAATACATTGGTGCTGTTCATTTTTGACAGGTTTTCCACGTGTTCTGCATCTTCTTTGGTTATGGTTAGCTCCAGATCCTTACCATTGGGGAGTTTAGTGGTGACAATACCCTCCCGGAAGTCAGTGGGCATGATGTAAAGGGGGGTGTTTGTTTTCTGACCCATTATGGCGGCGTTGGTGAGCAGGGTGTCAGCAATACGCAGCGAAATCTTGGCTACAGTGTTGGATGTGGCCGGGGCCACCAAGAGGAAGGCGTATCTTCCCAGCTGAATTTGTCCGGCCAGGAATGGAGCATTAGAATTAATTTCCGTCCATGTTTTGTCGAATTTAGTTTCCAGAGTGTTGGAAAGGTTGTAGTACTTTAAAACCTGGTCTCCTGCCTTGGAAATGAAGACCCTAATGTCAAATTGTCGGTGGTATTCATCACGCATCTGCTGCATGATCTCCACAGTTTCCACCAGTTTTTCACCGCTCCCGGTAATCCCCCAGGCAATTTTTCTTTTTTTGTTCATGAACATATTTTTGTTATAAATTCATAATTTATTTTTCTGTTTACCCGTGGAAAACATCTATGGTAAAAATCAATTCAATTACAACCCCTTCAATTACAATCCCCAAGGCATAAATATTAAAATCATCAAGAATAAACTAAATTAAAATCATCAAACACTGGAAAAAGTTGATTATAGAGAGATAAAACGATAATAATAAATATTAACCCCTTTAATCAGTGATTCAAGGCCATTTAATATGATAAAATAAATTTTGGTGGTGTTAAAATAACTGATAAAAAAATCATCAAAGAGAACACTCTTACCCCCGGAAAATCCCCGGAAAATTCTGATTCCCAAAATAAAGAACAAACAGAGAAGATCGAAACCTGCTATACCTGTGGTAAAAAGTTTGATATGAATAAGGATGATGGTAGTCGTTACCGTTACGGGAAATTCCCCCTGTGCGCCTATTGCGCTGAATTTTACGGCTTTTACTTCGATGATCCTGGACAAAAAAGAAGGGAATGAATTTAAAAAAGATTTAAGATTTGAAAAGATTTAGGAAAGAATAATATTAAAAACCAGTGGTTATTCCTATTAATTTCCTAAATGCTTATTAACCAGGGATATGCCCCATTCTGCCATTTTAGTGGCATCATCAATATTTTTAGCTTCGGCAAAGCATCGGAAGATAGGTTCAGTTCCCGAGGGCCGGATGATGAGCCATCCTTCTTCCCGGAATATCTTTACCCCATCCGTGGTGTCCACCTTATATTCCTGGGTGTCTTCCGCTATTTTATCCATTATTTCCTGTTTACGGTCATCAGGACATTCTACTTTCATTTTAACCGATTGGTAAGCAGGTAACTCTGAAACTAACTGAGAAAGTGGTTTCTGAGAGGTGGCCATGATTTCCACAATTTTGGCGGTGGATAATGCAGCATCTCTTCCTAAAACGAAGTCCGGGAATATAAGTCCACCGTTTTCTTCACCACCAAATAATCCGTCGCTTTCTTTAAGTTCTCGGGCTACCAGAAGGTCACCCACACGGGTGGCCTTTACTGTTCCCCCGTATTCTTCGGCTATGTCATAGATAGCCGTGGAAGTGGCCACAGTGGTTACTATGAGTCCTCCCTGGTTTTCCTGAAGTAACTGTTTTTCCACCAGGGCAAAGGTTTTATCCCCCATTACAAAGTTTCCTTTCTCATCGATACAGATGGTACGGTCGGCATCACCATCATGGGCGATTCCCAGGTCGGCACCAGTTGCTTTCACCGTCTTGATGAGTTCCTGCAGGTTGTCCTCAGTTGGTTCTGGATTTCTACCCGGGAAGGAACCATCGGGCTGGCAGTTGAGGGTGGTGACTTCACATCCCAGTTTGCGCAGGATGTAGGGCGTGGTGAAACAGGCTGCTCCACTACCACAGTCCACTATCACCTTTAAATTGGCCTTTTTAATGGCATCGTAGTCCACCCTCTGTATTACTTCATCGATGTACTCGTCAACCAGGCCAGGATTGGTGGTTACCTCACCTATTTCATCCCATTCCACCCGGTCCGGGTTTTCATTGAAGTACATGTCCTCTATTTTAAGTTCCATGTCCAGAGCTATGCCTATCCCGTCCTCATCCACGAATTTGATTCCATTGTACTGTGGTGGGTTGTGGGAGGCGGTGATTATCACTCCACCATCGTAGTAGTTTCGTACGGCGTACTGCACTGCTGGTGTGGGTAGTATCCCCAGATCAACTACCTGACATCCTGATGAAAGGAGTCCGGAAATAACTGCATGTTTTATGAGAGGAGTGGATGTTCGGGGGTCTCCACCTACTGCTACCCATCCCTTGACCAGTGTACCGTATGCTGCGGCCAGTTTGGATGCGAATTCTGGTGTTAACACTTGATTGGCAATTCTTCTAACCCCAAATGTTCCAAATAACTTTTTCATTTAATAACACTTCCTGTGAATCTTCATTCATGAATTAACTCATGTACCAATGTACAGACATAAATCAGAATCTATCTAGAGTATGGCAATTTTAGTTAGATATCTACCCGCCAGACTTTATAATCTTTGTTCTGGTAAACCATAGTGAAATAACTGGGATGAGGTATGGGGGACTGTTCCACAAAGTATTCAATGTTATCTCTCTTAAGATCTTCAGGGGAGTAAGCTCCACTGTAGTAAAGGTTCCGATCAAGGCTCTTAACCATGCCCGGCTGGTAACCTCCGGTAGAAACTGGTTGTCGTGATATGGAAACAATCACCGGATCCAGGCCTTCAGTGAGGGACATCACCACTCCCTTCCCATCACCATGGGCTGCAAACCATTGGGCCACATCCCTTTGAGAATCATGAACCATGGGTTTAACCGATAAAGCACAGAACAATCCGGAACAAACTGAAGATGCAATTAAAAGAACTATCAGTACTTTATACGCATTATGGTAAACTGATTTTTTGGATTTGACCGAATAGATGTACTCCATTCCCAGAGAAGCCATAATGACCACGGGAAAGACAGCAAAATTTAGTATCCTATCAATGAGGATGGAGAATCCCAGTAGATAAGCATTGCTTACTATTAACAGGAAAAGTACCCACACCCCAATTAAAATATTCTTAGGGGATAGTTTTTTATACCATTTTCCATTACTGTCCTTTTCTAATTCTTTAAACCCAATAACTATCCACAAAATGGCAAATATCAGTGCAGGTAATCCCAGGGTCTTAACCAGAATAAAAATATAATCTAAAACGCCAGGTAGCCTTGGTTGTGGGTTGTGGAAAGTGAAACCATATGCCATCAGTAGGGGCAACCACCACAAAGCCGCTACCAGGAGAGTGAATCCCAAAAACACCCATAATGACCGGTATTCCATATTATCCCTTCTTAACTTAAGGGCCAGTGTGAAAAGCAGGACCACACCCAGCATTACCAGGCCAGTCAGATCATGGGTTAACATCATCATCCCGCTGAGAATACCACCTGAAACCGCGAATTTTAAACCATCACCTTCCAGTGCACGATAGTAAAGGTAAATCGCCAGGGGAAATAGAATTAAGGCCATGGTTTCTGGTAGGGGTAACATGGCCCGGTGAAAGACTGAAGTGAAAAACAGAAAGAACCCGGCAGTTAACGCCACCCGCAGGTTGTATAATTTTTCCACCACGTAAGTGAATGATAAAACCAGGGAAAATGCAAAAATGGGCTGTATCCATCGGGATACTTGAAAAGGATCCACTTTAAACAGTATAGCTAGGGAAGCGAGGAGATAATGGAAAAGTGGGGGATAGAAAATTGGTCGTCCAAAGGGGGCGTAGGTTAAGGGATCCCATAAGGTGAACCCCTGGGCCATGTAAAGCTTGGCCAGATGGACATGGTAATAAATATCCCAGCTTAAGGGCCATTGATAATTTAAGGTAGGGATAAAAGCTAGAAATAATGCTAATATTGCCGGGATCAATAGCAAAAATGATTTATTACGGGTTAAATTGGAGTATTCCATAAACACACCTATTGAAGTTAAGATTAAATAGTTATTATTTACCTTGATGATTTAAATAGGTACCCAGTTCATTAATTTAAACAATTTTTACTAATAAGGTTATACGTATCGCACAGTCCAAAATAAAATGTTTTTAACCATTAGAATCCACTATTAATCCCGGTCAGCTGGAAAAAGACAGGAAAATGAGGGGTGTACTGAATGGGAAAAAGAATAACCAAAAAAATAGACACACTCCTAATTTAAATATTAAATAAAAGTACTTAAATTCATAATAAAGAATGTTATCGATGATCTAATAATTGATTAAAGGAATATAAATGAGGATTATAACTATTGTTCCCGCTTACAACGAAGAAAAAGCCATAACCAACGTGGTTGATGGTGCTAAGAAACACACTGATGTACTAGTTGTAGATGACGGATCCCTGGATGAAACCGCAAACCTGGCAAAAAATGCCGGTGCTGAAGTTTTAAAACATACCAAAAATATTGGAAAAGGTGCAGCTATTAAAACTGGACTTAAATATGCCATTGAAGAAGATTACGATATTATGGTTTTAGTAGACGGAGACGGACAACACGACCCCCAATGCATACCTCTCCTTTTAGATGGAATGGAAGGTGTGGATCTGTTAATTGGCTCCCGTTTCCTGGATATGGCCCCACAAAACATGCCCCTCCATCGTCGGTTTTCCAATGGCATTACCACTAGGCTCATAAGATTCGTAACCGGATACCATATAACTGATAGTCAGTGTGGATTTAGGGTGATATCCAAAAAGGCAGCCCCCCTCTTCACTGGAATATCCTACAATGACTATGTTTACGAGTCAGAAGTCCTGTGTAAGGCCTCAGAAAACGATTTGGTGGTGGCTGAAAAACCCATACAGTGCGTTTATGGTACGGAAAAATCCTATGTGCGTACCCGGCATGTGGTGCACTACCTCATGTTCACCCTGAAACTCCTGGTGCGTAAAATGCTGCGGAGGATCTGATCTTGAAAAAATACTATGTATTCCTGATAAGTATTCTCCTTCTGGCCCTCCTGGTAATCTGGATTGGCCCTCAGCAGATGTGGGAAATTATAAAAACTGCAAATCCATGGCTAATACTGTTGGCCATTTTTATACACCTCTTTGTGGTGTGGATACGCTCCCTACGTTGGGGTTATATTATTAACCAGCCCCGGGAATTTAAGAAAAACTTCATTGTCAAAACCATAGGGCTTTTTGCCGGTAACTTCAGCCCCATGCGCAGTGCAGGGGAAGTGTTAAATGCAGTTGCCGGGAAAAAGATCAACGAAATAACACTTTCTGAGGGTCTTTCTGCTGGTTTAACTGAAAGATTCTTCGACGGGGCCATAGGGGCAATTTTATTATTGATCTGTGCTTTTTTACTCCCCAAAATAAGGGTTTTAGCCATTATGGGAGGATTAGCCTCTTTAGGACTTTTAATAGTCATTTACCTTATCAACTGGAGGGAAGATACCAGTATCTGGATTTACAACCGTATTCATTCCGTACTGCGTTTTCTACCCATCTCTGAGGAAGTGGTGGAGACCTTCTACCACAAGTTCACCGAGGGTTTACGCAGCATGATCGAATACACCAAAAGCTTCAGCAGTTTCCAAAATCTAATGGTGGTATTCCTGTTAACCAGTGCTTCCTGGATTCTGGAATGTGTGCGCCTGTACGTAGTATTCATGGCCTTCAATGTTGAAATCAACTTTGTAGCCATTATCATCATCTTCCTACTGGCCAATATAATTGGAATAGTATCTGCCCTTCCGGGAGGTATTGGTTCCATTGAACTGTCCCTCACAGGATTGTTCGTGCTCTTTGGAGTTCCCAGTACAGTTGGTGGAAGTATAGCCATGGTGGATCGTTTAGCTTCATTCTGGGTGGTTTCTGCCCTGGGAATTGTATTTTCAGCTTACTACGCCCGGGATATACTGGATGAGATCAAGGGGTACACCCTGGGTTTGAAAAAGAAAAATGGTTAAATGCGACGTCCGGGATTTGAACCCGGGTTGTAGGCTTGGGAAGCCCAAGTCTTAACCAGGCTGGACCAACGTCGCTCATCATTGATTTTATTTTTCTAATTTAAATTTTTATGGTCGGAAGATAAACAACCACCCTAACTGCCCAGGGTTTGCTATTTAAGCCATGAAAACTCTTTAATCTTTTAGAAAGACTGGCACGTGATTAGGCCACTATTTTAAGAGAACTGGCATCCTTGAGAACCAATTCCAGACTACCCTTGTATTCAGTGACCTTGCCCACAATTTTTATACGTCGCTGTGTGAGGCTTTCCAGGTTCACACTGGTCTTCTGGATTTCTGTTGCTGCACTTTCAAATACCACCACTTTGATCCTTCCAGTTCCATCCATAACCTCCAGAAAATAAGTTTCTCCCTTCTGGGACTGGATGACCCCGGTGACCATCCCCTCAATTGAAACCTCCTTATCCAGCATTCCCCGGTCCATGTCTTTAATTTGAACTGTTTGAGGAGTTATAGAATTAGCAGAGGCTATCATACCCACTAATCCACAAATCGCCGTAAACAGGGCCACTTTAAAGATTTTCTTATCATCGATACCCACCATAGTATTACGTTATCTATTGTTATTAATAAATTTGTGGTAGTAGAATTTAAAAAAAAGTAGGGATTGATGGGATATAAAAAATGGATTAACTTTTCTCTGAGTTTTTGAAGATGGATTTAATTCTTTCCAGGGTGTCAATTTCATCCAGACCAATATCATTGCGGATCCTTTTAACCACCGGGAAACGTAGAGAGTAGCCAACCTCAGATTCCGGACTTTCCACTATCTCACTAAAGGCAATTTCCATGATTATAGAGGGAACTATCTTCACCTGTCTACCATCTTTGCTTTCGATAAGTGGTTCTACCATTTCTGAAAGTTCCAGTAAGGTTTTATCGTCCAGTCCCGTGGCAGCATAGGCCAGAGGTTTGAGTTTATCATCTTCATCCCGAATCGCCATCAGGTAGGAGCCAATTAAATGGGCACGTTTACCCTTACCGTAAGTGCCCCCAATCACCACCAGATCCAGGGTTTCTGGTTCGGCTTTTAATTTAAGCATCTTTTTCCCCCTTATACCCGGCATGTAGGGTGCCTGGGGGTCCTTGATCATGATACCCTCGTGACCCTGTTTAATGGAAAGTTCAAAGAGATCCTGGGCCCGATGAATCTCTTCCGGATGGACTTTAACCTGGGCCGAAAGCTCTACCCGGTCATTTTCCACTTTAACCAGTGATTCGAGTATTTTTCTCCTCTCCTGAAGAGGTTCATCCAGAGTGGGCTGGTGGTAGTAGAGTACATCAAACAGATAGATGGTTAACGGGATTTTAGAGACCATTTTATCGATTTCATATTTCCTTCGTACCCTCTGAAGCATGTACTGGAATGATATCGGTTTCCCATCCCTGCTGGCAATAATTTCTCCCTCAACAATAAAATCTTCGTGGGGGAGGGATTTTTCAATGTATTGTGTGATTTCTGGAAGGGCCAGGCTGATATTTTCCAGTCTTCTGGTGAATATGTCAATCTTATCACCGTGCCTGTGGATTTGAACCCTTATACCATCGTATTTAGTTTCACAGAGCGCCCATCCCATTTCCTCCACACTTTCCTTAATACCCGGGGATAACTGAGCCAGCATGGGTTTAACTGGTTTTCCAGGTTTTAAAGTTAATTTTTTCAGTCCTTCCTCCCCTTCTTTCCAGGCCACAGAAGCCACCAATCCCATGTCGTTGGTTAACATGTGCGCCCTTTCGGCTACTTCAGTAGGGATGTTAAAGGCTTGGGAAATGGCATCACGGATGGTTCCCTCCCCCACACCTACCCGTAGTTCCTCCAGCACGGTGCGGGTGAGGTACTTAGCCTCTGAAGGTGACGCCGATGATAATAATTCCATTAAAAGGTCTATCTTCTTAAACTGGGCCCGGTTTCCAGAAACTTCCGCCATTTTCACCAGATTACGGTGTACCTTCTTTATGGTCAGTGGTCGGCTGAAAAGGGTCACCTGACTTTTCTTCTGGTATAACTCCTCAGCGGCCAGGCCAATATCCCCGGCATCACGCATCTGATTTTCCACCTCACCGGGAGAAACACCAACTGCCTTAGAAATGGCCTTCATCAGAAGTTTCGACCCTATCCCCAGTTCTTCCTCACTCCAGGTGGGGAAAATTCTGCCCAGGGACAGTAAAGTTACCATGGGGATGAGTTCCGGTTCTTCTTCTCCCACTTTAGCCAGAAAATTGGCCAAGATATCTGTTTTCTCCAGACGTTTGGTGGTAGAGTCCAGATCCTGGTAGACCTCCACTAAATCTTCATATAACATTAGAATATCACCGTTAAACTGATTTACAACCATTTCAAAATTATTCAAACATGCTTAAGCTTTTTTCACGTTAAAAATATAAGAACACTGTTATTTAAATTTAAACCTTCCTCATTCTTTAAAAAAATAGATGTAAATAATCACTGTCTGGGACCGAAATATGTGGGGAGGGATTGTTTATATCCTCATAATGTTTAGTGCTACTTAACTATCCAGAAACATCCCTTAAATCCCAATTTATGCCTAATATTCGGACCGAGACCATAAAATCTGGAAAGTGGTTCCTTTATTTTTGGAAAGGATTATGCTGCCCTCTAATTGTTTTACCAGGGTGTTGACCAGTTGGAAGCCCATGGTTCCACTGTCTTTAAATTCAATATCGGAAGCGAGCCCCACTCCATTGTCTTTAACCAGGAGAACATTATTATCATGGTTGTCCAATCCAAATTCAACACATATTTCTCCTTCCATGGTTCCGGGGAAGGCGTGTTTCACGGCATTGGTTAAAAGTTCATTGATGATGAGTCCACAGGGAATTGCTGCATCGATATCCAGCATCAGCCCATCAGTATGGGTTTTCATCTTAATTCTGTCTGTGTCTACGTGATAGGAACTGACAATGAGTTCTATGAGTTTTTTAATGTACTGGGAGAAGTCTATGAGGGCGAAATCTTCCGACTGGGAAAATCCATCGTGTATCAGTAACATTGATTTAACCCGGTTTTTGTTATCCTTCAGGACCTCCCGGTTCTCTTCATTCTTCATGTAAACTGACTGGAGTTCCAGGAGGCTGGATATCATGTTCATATAGTTTCTAACCCGGCCATTTATCTCCCCTAAAAGCATTTCCTTTTCTTTTAAAGACGCGTTTATCTCGGTTTCTGCCTTTTTACGATCGGTAATATCTTGGGCTATCACCTGAACCGCGAATAATTCCCCGTTTTTAAGTAAAGGTGCAGGATAAACTTCCATTAAACGTATCTCCCCGTCTCTGGAAATTAAACGGGACTCGAATGGCCCTACCTCTTCCCCGTTGAGGTATCTGGAAAATAACTCCTGGTAATACACAGAATCCTCACCGGTGATGGATTGTAGATCATTGAAGTACATGCCAATGGTGTCTTCACGTGAAAGGGGACTGAATTTTGCTGCAGCATGGTTAAGGTCAATTATTTTACCATCTAATCCCAAAACAACCACATAGTTCGGGAAATATTCGAATAAAGTTCTATATTTTTCTTCCCGTTCCTTGATAGCCTCTTGGGCTTTAAACTTCTCCAGTTTCTCCTTAGCCTCTTTTAAAGCTCTTTTAACGGAGTGAGGAAGTTTTGTGAGGTTATTTTTTAGGACATAATCCGTTGCTCCTTCTTTGAGCATTTCAACTGCAAAATCCTCGCCTATCTTGCCACTTACAAAGATAAAAGGCGTGTTGGGGGTGATTTCCCGGGCCAGGTTCATGGCCGTGATACCATCAAATTGGGGCAGTGAATGATCGGCCAGGATGATACTCGGCTGGAATTCTGCCAATTCTCTCCGGTAATCCTCTTCTTTCTCCACGATTCTGGATGTGAATTGGAGTCCTTCACGTTTGAGCTGAGTTTCTATTAGTTCAGCGTCCAGTGGCACATCCTCTAATATTAGAACTCTTATTTCTTCCGCCATAACATCCCACAGAGTACAATTAATTAAGATTTTCAGATGTTATTGGTATGCATCCCACCCATTTATAGTTATTTTCATTTTTCACGAGACCCCCATTACCGCATTGGAAACATGAAAATATTATATAGATAATCATCCATGGTTAAAACAAGGCATATTGGTTAGAAACCGTTTTAAATAATTTAAAGCTATTTTAAACACTTAAAAAGAGAATATAAAAAATTAGGGGAAGGGAATAATAAATTCCCGGAGTTATATCTTAATATCGGGATCAGTTAGATTTACTCCATGACCACAATCTCGTCTTGTATTTCCTCGGAGCCAATCTTCACTGGGGTTGCTTTTTGCATATAATGATCAAATAACCGGTTCCCCCATGAAATAGCTTCCTCTCCCTTGCTGATCAGGGCTATGTTGAGATCGTAGGTTCCGTCAGTTGAAAATAATCCCATTGCAATGAAATTGTCACCGGTGGTTAGTGAGATTTTTACATCTTCATCAATCTTCATCAACTGCAGATTACCATCCTTTATCCATTTTCCCAGTTTATCTTTCCCTACATTTTCCACCAGTTTATCCAGAATTCCTTCGGTCATGATAAGCTGAACATTTCCCTTTTTCTCCAGTGTTTCCAGGAATGTTTGGATACTGGAGGGGTTGTACACTGAAGTGAGTTGTTTAAAGTTCCGGCTTTTGGATAAAAACTCTGAAAAGACTTCCTGTGGCCTCATTATATTGGTGCTAGTCGATTTCACAATGAATGATTTTTCCAGGCAACCTATGTCCTTGAAGAGTTCTGGGGGGATGCAACTGATGTCATGGTTAAGGAATAGGCCTTCACACAGGTTCAAGGAGTAGAAAGACCGCATTACATCAATTAACTTGTTGGCCACCACTTCTCCAGTCTGGGACAGGGAGTAGTTTCCTGATTCTCGGAAGATGAAATTTTTCTGCTCCAGCTGGTTCATTCCGTGCAAAATTGTAGAGGAACTTAAATGGATCTCCTTACGTAGATCTGCCAGATTCTTGGATCCGCTCCTTAAGCTGATTAATATCTTTGCCCGGACATCCGAGGCTATGAAAAATTTCATATCATCCTTTACTTGCTCGTATAGTTCAAACATATAATCCATTTTAATTCCACCTTTTTTTGGTAAGGGGATTTTAATAATAATGTATGAGTTTAGGTTAAGACTTTCATTATTGATTCAGGTGAACTTAATTTTAGTTGCTATATCATATGGATAGTAAAGATTAATAAATATTGGCCTTGTAAGTGTTATATAAAGATAGATTAGAATTAGTAAAATTGATTATTATTAACCATATCACCAGATTTGCCAATAATCACCGATTTATTAAAATAAAGAATAGTTAAAGGTTTATAAATAAAAATTTAGATTAAATAAACCTTTCAAATCTCTCTTTTCCTACATTACATATGGGACATGTTTCCGGAGGCTCTTCACGAGCACATAAATATCCACAAACTCTACATCTCCACACTGGAAAAGACAAAGAACTTAAATCTTCTTTTTCTGTAGATTTTTCCAGGGATCGGCGTTCTAGAGGTCCAGGTCTTCTTTCCGGTATGGAACTTAGTTTTTTTTCACCATTAAGAATTTCTTTAGAGATATAAAGTCCACAGTAACATGCTCCAAATTCGTTCAGGTCTGGATCACGGTAATCACAGGGACAAATTATGTCCAGGTCTTCTTCTTTGATTCCAGACGCCAGGCGACAGGGACAGGCCCCATAACCATAACGTGACTGGTTAATGAGGATACTTTCCAGGAGTTCCTTGGTGAACACCTCATCAGGGTTTAAATGATATCCCTTAGACTCAATTTCTTCTTTTAATTTTTTATAAAAAGCATCTACATCTTCAACAGTGATATCGGCAGGACTCATCCCAATATCTCCCTTACTTTATCTTCATTAAATCCCACAATGGTTTCTTCATCATTTATCACCAGAGTAGGGAATGAAAGTTTGGGATTCCATTTTTCCACGTTCTCAATTGCTTCTTTTCTTTCAGCACCCTGCAGTAGGTCCACGTAAATATAATCATATTCCACCCCTAACTCTTCCAGGAGCATTCGTGTCTTTTTGCACCAACCGCAAGTACTTAAGGCAAAAAGGACTGTTTTACCTTTGTTTTCACCATCAACGTGTTCCATTAACATTAGGTTTCCTCCTTAACCATATCCCATCTTAAGTTTATTTATAGAGAAATAAATCCAGAACTTTCCACATTATTCTATTTTATGTTCAACTTTCTATTAATAAACTGGCACTTTAATCAAAGAAAGGACAGGTTGATACTGGTTACCGTTGTTAAATATTATCCCGTACCATTCTCAAAGCGCAAAACTCACCACACATGGTACACATATCACTTTCAGCCGTAGGCCTCCTTTCACGACATTTTCTTGCTTTTTCCGGGTCAAAGGCAAGCTGGTACTGTTTTTCCCACTGGAAATCTTTCCGGGCATGGGCCATTTCCATTTCTTTATCCCAAGCACTTTTAAGTCCATTGGCAACATCTGCAGCTTGTGCAGCTATTTTAGAAGCCACAACCCCATCTTTAACGTCCTGTAATCCTGGTATGGACAGGTGTTCTGCGGGGGTAACGTAACACAGGAAATCCGCCCCGGAACGAGCTGCCAGTGCTCCCCCAATTGCGGAAGTTATGTGATCATATCCTGGAGCCAGATCAGTTACTATTGGGCCCAAAACATAGAATGGAGCCCCTTTACAGACTGTTTTCTGTATCTGCATGTTGGCTTCCACTTGATTCAGAGGTACATGTCCGGGTCCTTCCACCATAACTTGCACATCTGCTTCCCGGGCACGTTTAACCAGGTCTCCCAGTATAAGGAGTTCCCCCATCTGGGGTATGTCGGAGGCATCGGCCAGACAACCGGGTCGGAGCCCATCACCCAGGGAGAGGGTGACATCGTGTTCCCGGGCAATCTCTAAGAGGTAATCATAATTTTGGTACAAAGGGTTTTCTTCCTGATTATGGAGTATCCACGCTGTCAGGAAAGCTCCACCACGGCTCACCACACCCATAACCCTTTCTGACTTTTTAACTTTTTCCACAGTGTCCAGAGTGATGCCACTGTGCACCGTCATAAAATCCACACCCTCCCGGGCCTGTTCTTCTATAGCACGGAACATATCGTCTTCATCCATGTTCACCACTGCTTTTTTCGCATCAGAAGCTGTGATCCCGGCCTGATATATGGGTACTGTCCCCAAAGGAATGTCAGTAGATTCCATTATCGCCTGGCGAACCTGGCGAAATTTAGGTCCAGTGGAAAGGTCCATCAATGCATCTGCACCGTATTCAGCGGCAATTTTGGCCTTTTTAACTTCTAACTGCACATTCTCCAGTTCCGGGGAAGAACCCAGGTTGGCGTTTATCTTGGTACGTAGTCCCTTACCCACACCACAGGGTTTGGTGTTCCGGTTCTTGTTGCTGGGAATCACCACATGACCTTTAGCAACTCTTCTGGTGAGTTTTTGAACGTCTATGCCTTCGTATTCTGCTACTTTTCGTATTTCATCTGTGGGCTGGCCCTGGCCAGCCTGATACAACTGAGTCACTTTTCATCCCTCGTTTCATATATTAGGAAGTAGGTCTTAAATTAATTATTATGATAGAAAAACTGCATGCTAAGGATATCATGATCCAAGAGGTGCATGTTACCTCCCCCACTGACCTGGTTGCTGCTGCCAAACTGAAGATGATGCGCTGCAATGTGGGGGGCCTGCCCGTAGTTGAAGAAAAACATCTGGTAGGGATAATAACCCATCGAGACGTTTTACTTGCAGGAGGTGAATCTCTGGGTTTGAAGGTGGGTGATTTAATGAGCAAAGACCTTCAGGTTGTAGAAAAGGACACCCCAGTCATGGTTATCACCCGGATAATGGCCGATAAAGGTTTTCAAAGAATTCCAGTGGTGGAGGATGGCAATTTAGTGGGACTGATAACCCAGAGCTCACTTATCCGTGCACTGGCTGATTCCGGAGAAATTTAGTTCCCTAAAAAGGGGTAATAAATCAGGAAGCAGAATATTCTAAACTGTGCTTAAATTAAAGGATCAGGTATTTTAGCATCTTTTTTCTCCTTTATTCCTCCTATCTTTTCTATTCTGAGTTTAAGGAATTTTTCCCCCTCATTACTTGCTGCATAAATTGGTATTGAAGCCCCCACTGAAAATGCATTCTTCTCTGCAGCAAGATTTCTTATCTGGAGTGAAGCACACGCCGTGATCACATCAGCATACTCAAACAGGACCTCTGCATCTTCGTAGGAAGTGGCCGTAGTGTGGACTGCAAAAATATAGATCTTTACACCTTCATGTTTGCTTTCAATTTCCCTGATGCTTTTAGCATCATCTGCAGAAGCAATGGTCACACCGATTTTAGTGTATCCCTCATCAATAGCTTTTAAAACACCTTTTACCTGGTCAATTTCGGCATTTTCTGGATTTAATACTTTATCCTGACCTACACTGTTGATTAATTCAGTTAGGGGCGTGGTACTGATAATTCCAGAAACTCTGCCCCCTATCCCCTGTGCCAGTTCTGGATCTTCGACTATCACCGTACCACAACCTTCACATACGATTATCGCACATTGGATGATTTCCTCATCCAGTAAAGTACCCAGTATCTCTGATATTCCAAAGGATAGGAAATCTGCCATTTTTAATTCTCTCTGGTTGGTGCACATACCAAAATCATTGATACGAAACTCCATGTTTTCTTTAATTATTTGAGGGGTGATTTTTTCTATTCCCCGGTATTTATGGAACAGAGGACAGTAGGCAACTTGAGGTTCTTCCACTTCCACTACCTTACCATCCCTTATGATTATTTTTGCCTTTCCCAAAGCCTCCATTACATGCTCATCCATTTTTAACACCTTTTTTGTTTTTTCCAAACCCCAGTTTCCTAGTGTATTCTTGTCTTAAAAGATGGACATAAATAAATAATCAATGCCCCCTGGAGTTTAATAGGATAGGTGAATCCAATAATAAAATCCAGCCCGGCCACTGCAAGGGCATGAGGAATAAGTTAATAGATTTCTAAAAAAGGTTAATAAAGGGCGATTTGTATAGAAAACTTTAAATGAAATGAGAATGAACAGCATATAAGCCATGCCGGGGTGGCTCAGCTGGTTAGAGCGCGCGGCTCATAGGGTATTAAGCAAGTGCTCTGACTTTTTCCTGGGATACCGCGAGGTCGCGGGTTCGAATCCCGCCCCCGGCACTCATTTTTACTTTTATAAAACAAAATAGCATTGAATATTACTTTAAACCCTATTTGTAAACTGTTTTTAACGTTTTTTTAATTCATTCCTACCATAATATCTTAAAAAAAGAATAGAGTCTATGATCTAAGATTTACCCCGCTGTTCCTCTTCCGAACCCTTTAAACAATACAATTCATGTTTAAGCTGGAAGTTATCATGAGCCGGGCAGGTGGAACATATACATTCTGCGGGATCAACTTCACATTGGCTTTTACCTAAAAAACAAAATAAAGATTCACTATTTTCCGTCATACACTGATCATAAGTGGGACAACTACGGCATACACAGATCCTCTTCTTTTGCATGTCAATTAATGAATTTAACTGTTCTTCTGACATTTCTGACATTTTTTCCATGATAAGTTCAAATCTATCCAACTAAATCACCTGTCAATCTGTAAAATCATATGAAGACCTTATGATCTTTGGTTTTGATTTCTTTAATTATTTGTCATTCTTTCCGGAGAAGTACTTCATCCGGATAACATTGAAAACAATCACTACCACCACAAAGGCGATTCGAAGGTAAGGACTTACCGGGGCGAAAAGAGCAATTAATAAAATAGCCACTCCCACCAGACTGTGGGTTAAAAGATTTTTCCAGTCAGTAAGATAAGATTGCAATCCTTTAAATACACGATTCATATTTTTCACATCCTAAATTCATTAAAACGACCATTATAACTTATAAATCCACTATTTACACATTTTCAAGGGTATGAGGACAAGTCGCAGATTGAACAGTTAAAAAGGTTAAACCTATTTTATATCTAATTATGATATATAAAATTTTGATATATCTTTCTAGAATATATAGGTATGGTTAAGGGTAAGTGTACCAAAAATATTAAAACCAACAATAGCAGACCCTTTAGATAATTAATGAATGGCTTATTTGGTGTATCCATGCCTGAAAACAACAGTGAAAAAATTTATTGGGAAATATTAGACCGGCAAAAAGGAATCATCGGCAAAAAGGAACAGTTAGATATTTTAAACTCTTCAGTTACCGTTATCGGCTGTGGGGGGATAGGAGGCGCCACAACCGAGATGCTAGCCCGAATGGGAGTTGGAAAACTCAAAATAGTGGACAAAGATGTCTTTGAAGTATCTAATATTAATCGACAGCTCATGAGCAACCTGAAAAGTATCGGTACACCTAAAACACAGGCAACTAAAGAAAGACTCCAATCCATCAATCCAAACATAGAAGTTGAAACCTTCAACACTGAATTAAATGGGAAAAATGTTACAGAAATTTTAACCGGAAGCCAGGTAGTGATTGATGCCCTGGACAATATTTTAACCCGGATAATCGTGGGGCGCAGTGCAGAAGCGCTGGACATACCGTTCATACACGGAGCTATACACGGAACAATGGGCCAAATTACTGTTTTTAATAATTCAACTCCTTCATACGAAGAATTATTCAAATTACCTTCACAAGGAAAAGAATTGACTGAAGAAATCATTTCCCAGATCTCAAATCTTAGTAAAGAAGTTCCACCAGTCCTAGGACCGGTTCCCAACATCGTAGGCTGCCTGCAAGCCATGGAAGCCGTTAAACTAATCACCCGGAAAGGTACCCCTATAATGGCCCCCCGTGTCTTAATATTTGATTTAATGAAAGAAGAAGCATTTTCAATAGTTAGATTTTAGATTATACTAATTTTATATTGTTATTAGCGATTTAATACATTTTTATTGACTAATTTATATGAATACTGCCGGTGGGATCTACCCGCAAACATTTATATACCAGTAAAAGGAAACATTCTTCCGGTGAAGATCACGGAGGTTACTAAATTGCAAGATAAAATAGGAAAAGTTATTGAAAATATTGAAAAATGCGGCACTAAATTTGTAAGGCTGCAATTCGTGGACAT
>NZ_JARVXG010000059.1:107500-112500 GCF_029848115.1 Methanobacterium formicicum
ATGTGCTGGGCCAGGGCCATTAGCGAATTTGGCGCCATTATAATCATTGCTTATTTCCCTACAACAGCTCCGGTCCTTATTTACAGAAGATTCGTGGATTTCGGATTGTCAGAATCCACACCGGTAGCGGTTATTTTAATATCACTATGTCTGTTACTTTTCCTGGTGGTCAGATTGATTATGAAAGGATGGAGAACCTATGATAAGAATTGAAAACCTGAGCCGTGACTGGGAAGGATTTAAGATAAAACAGGTTAGTTTAGATGTTAAAAAAAATGAGTACTTTGTTATCTTAGGCCCCAGTGGATCAGGTAAGACCATGCTCCTTGAACTGATCGCCGGAATGTGACCCCTTGATTCTGGTAAAATATACATGAATAATGAAGATATTACCAATGCCCCTCTGGAAAAGAGGGGAATCGGATTTGTTTACCAGAACTATATGTTGTTCCCCCATAAGACTGTGTTTGAAAACATTGCCTTTGGGCTGAAGTTGAGAAAGATCGGCAAAAAAGAGATAGAGACCAGTGTAAATGAAATGATGAAACTTTTAAACATTTCTCATCTCAAAGACCGCCTCCCCCGGAATTTGAGTGGTGGAGAACAACAACGTACCGCTTTAGCCCGCGCTCTTATTGTTTACCCCAAGGTCTTACTTATGGATGAGCCTTTAAGTGCTTTAGATAGGAAAACCAGGGATGAGTTAATGCTGGTGCTTAAGGAAATTCATCAGAAGTTCGAAGTGACCCTTATCCATGTTACCCATAACTTCGATGAGGCACTGCAACTGGCTGATCGGGTGGCCATAATGAAACACGGAAGCATTTCCCAAGTGGGAGATGTTGAAGAAGTCTTTAGGCATCCTGCTAATGGTTTTGTGGCTAATTTTGTTGGAGTTGAAAACATAATCAAAGGTACGGCCACCATTGATGGAGATGTAACTGAGATAGATACGGGAAATACAGTTATTGTCAGCTCAGAACAAAAAACCGGACCAGTACACATCACAGTGCGCCCTGAAGACATCACCCTGGCCACTCAGAAAGTAGCCACCAGTGCCCGGAATGTTTTTCAGGGACCTGTTAAGGAGATATCTGACCTGGGCACCTTGATCAAGTTAACCATTGATATTGGAGACCCTCTGGTTGTGTTTTTAACCAGGCAATCATTCCTTGATCTGGAGATAAACATTGGAAAATCTGTCTGGACTTATTTCAAGGCGACTGCAGTGCATGTGTTTTAACTATGGATTTTATGTTCCCATAAACTCAGAATTAGAGATTGATAAAAAAAATCCGGCCCTGTAGAATAATTCTACAGAGCTGATTTAAACTTTATTTTCCTTTAACGACTTCAGATTCCCCTAACTTGGTGGGGCCTACCTTATCCGTTATTATCACAATAATTACCAATACTAAAGCAATTATTGAGGTTACTGCTCCGAACAGGAACAAATTAGAAAAGGATTGACTTAAGTTACCCATTCTGCTGGTGGCACTGACTAAAAAACAGGCCCCAATAACTGGCGCTACAGTAGAACCAACACCTTTAAAGGTATTTAATATCCCCACACCTGTTGCTTCTTCTTCTTTAGGCATGAAAGACATCATAAGAAGCTGGAATGCACTCCAAGTGAACCCTACACCCACTCCTATTACTGCTAAGCAAATTGCTAGGCCGGTTGAATCCGTGACAAAATATGTCAAGCCAAAGAGTCCTGCGATTAGGAGGGGTGATCCTAACAGGAGCATACGTTTAGATCCAAATTTATCTAAAAGAACTCCACCCAATATGGCAGTTATACATACCGCTACAGAAAGTGGAGTCAGCACCGTACCACTGTCCTGTACATTCAAATTTAGCACAGTCTGGGCGAAGGTTGGTACGTATGTAAATGCCATAAAGGTACCAATCCCTGATAAAAGAATTGCAAAGTTAAGCGATAGGATTTTTGGCTTTTTTAAAACATCTATATCCAATATTGGTTCTGATACTCGTTTTTCGTATGCAATTAGTGCAATAAATAGAACCGCAGCAGCTATAATTAGTGGGAACACAGATACATCTGTAAATGGTGCGCTTTCCAGTCCTATAATACCTAGCAACATTGAAGCTATTGTTCCTACCAGTAATGCTGATCCAATGTAGTCAATATGCTGATCTTGATTTCCATAGGTTTCTTTGAACTTGAAAGCCAGAAGGACTGCCATGATTCCCAGGGGAATGTTGATATAGAATACGGTTCTCCAACCAAAATTTTGGATCAGGAACCCACCTATGTTTGGCCCTACTATAGTGGCAATGGATGACATGGCCATGAGTACACCCATTGTTTTTCCTCTTTGATTTTCAGGAGCAGAATCATTCATACTGGATAATGCCGAAGGCAGAACAATACCAGCACCTATACCCTGTAAACCCATGGAAGCTATTAAGGAATATATGTCCCAGGATAAGCTGGCGGTAATTGATCCTATGACGAAGGTGGTCACACCAATGATATACAATTTTTTTCGGCCAAACACATCAGATAATTTCCCGGCCAGTGCCATAATTGCTGTCATAAACAACATATAGGTTGTTAGAGTCCATGTTGCCCAATTAAGTGAGGTTTGCAGGTCGGCAATTATTGTGGGTAGTGCCGGCACGAATATATAGGCATCCATTGCTGTCATGAATACACCTAACGCCAGGACTATCATCACAAAAATTGTGGATGACCCGAGACCCCTTTTATTCTCTATGATTTCGTTAGTATTTTCGCTCATTTTTATCTCCTTTCATGACAAAATTAAAGCCCTGAGAGTTTACGCATAGGATTTTTCCCATTTAATCACCATTATAATATTAATAGTAAAAAATAATTAATTAAAACCAGCGAATGCTCTTTTTAAATTCTCAGACAAACTTAATTTTGAAATTTGAGTGTTAGTTTAATCTCAAAATTTGATAGTTGTTAAAGACCTTACAACAAAATAATATTTTTTGCTATTTATAGTTTTCGAAATTAGTTGTTAGCTACATGACAACTAATAACTTTAAATATCACGGTGTATACAAAAAAATTTTATACAGTAATTCATTATCTAACAACAAAAGGCCGGAGATATTGTATGAATGAAATTCCCCAGGAATTAATTAAATCATTGATGGACCTCGGACTTCTTGAATCTGAGGCAAAAATATACATAACCCTCGCAATGATGAATAATTCCGAAGTCAAAACGCTTATAGAATTTTTAGGCCTATCAAAACCAAATACATACGAAAGTCTTCGCCTTCTAGAAGAAAAAGGACTGGTATCTTTAATCAATACCCGGCCCATGGCCTATCAAGCATTACCTCCAGAAATAGGATTGGAAGTTTTATTAAAAACACATATTGATGCAAAGGATAAAGCAAAAAAGATTTTTTCAATTATGGATAAAGAAAAATTCGTGCCCAAAACTTCTGAGGCATTATGGAATGTTTTCAATGGAGAAAGCATAAATTATAAAATTAAAGATATGATTCAAAATGCGAAAGAAAGCATATTCATGATATCCTCCCCCAAATACATTAAATATCTTGAAAATGCAGACCCAAATTTAAAACTGGACATAATTCTATTCTCAGAGACACACTCCTTTGAAACATTAAAAAAAGATTTTGAAGACAAAAAAGGCAATTTTAAAGTTGTAAATGAAGAAGATATGCTTAATATCGTTGCATCATCTAAAACCAAAGATCAAAAACAATTCGAAATATACAAAGAAGCTTTGTTAATGGTTGAATATAGAAATATGCTAATGTTAGCTATAGACGATGAAGAAGTATTATACATGCCCCCCATGTCTACCGGATCACTCACAGCCATCAATACAAAAAATAAGGCCATGACGATGCTTATGAAAATAGGGCTCAGTGATATTACTAATCAGTTTGAATAAAATGGAAAAATAGATGAAAAAAAATCTATTAACCGTATTTTTTTAATTTTGTGCTTTAATCCCCTGAACCTGAATAAAACTACTCTTCACAGGAGTCAATGGTGATCAGTATTTCTTCATCATCTTTAGGGATGTGTTTGACTTCAATTAAATCGTACTTTATCTTTTCAAGGTCAATATCAACAGTTGAATGAATAGTATCACCATCAAGGCTTACCAAGACTGTGCAACTTTTCTGTCCACCCTTAAGAACACAGGTTTCAATGTTTATAACCTCACCCGGAGTGAAAACCCGATTGTAGGACATTTCAATTTTATCATAGGTTTTTACGTTATTTTTGATGTATTCAATTGCTTCTTCACAATCCATAGTCAGGTCTCGAACCATCATAACACCTCAAAACATTAGCACTCTCATTACTACCCTTAATTCACTGTTTGGATAACTACAATAGTAAATAGTTATATTTTGATTAATTTAAGGATTATCATATCAAACAATTTTTAGGATTCTGCCACTAACACCTTGAGCTCTTCTCCCTGAGTATGCCTAATTTCTATGAGATCATCCTTGATGGCGTGCATGTTGATGCGTACTATCTGATTGACCAGATCTCCATTCAGGTGCAGGGTGACTTCCAGAAACTCTTCTCCATATTCTTCCTCTATTTCAACCCCTAAAACTTCTCCTGGAGCGTAAATACGGTTATATGAAATTTCAAGGATGTCATGCGTTTTGACATTGTCCCGGACATAGTCGATGATATCTTCAGCCTTTAAAAATATTTCTTCTTCCATAAAAATCACGTGAATTTGAGTATAATTTAAATTTTTAATTAAATGTAGATAAGCTGTTAATTAAATTTTGGGTTTAAAAAAAGGGTTTGGAAAAAAAGAAATGAAAACAGGAATTATAAATATTTCCTGTTCTTTTCTGCGTTGAGGTACAGTCCACCTTTACCGTTTACTGCGAGATCCCCGGTGTACTTAATGTATTTACCAGAGAAGCTTTTTCCATCGATCACCGGGTCCCGGACAATTTCGTCATAGACAAATCCTTCCAGGAGCATT
>NZ_JARVXG010000059.1:147500-170000 GCF_029848115.1 Methanobacterium formicicum
TGCCAGACCAACTGCCAGGTGTCCCACCAGATCCTCTTTGGTTTTAACCTGGTAGAATGGTTCCATTTCATAGAAATTCTTCAGCAGGTCATCAATGAAGTGTGAAACACGCACCAGATACTCGGCACAGGCCTCGGATATTACCAGATCCTGTATACGGAGCTCAACTACCTGATCAGGGTCGTTAAGCTCATCTCCATGGATATCATGAGTGTATCCGATTTCACGAAGTTTCTGAGGACTTACACCTATCTCTCGAGGTATGAAATGAGTTAAAGGCAAATCTGTAGAGTCATGACGTATGGTGGCATCTTTAAATGTATATACTCCATTTTTTGCACGCAGTATTCCTTTTTCCAGGGGTTCTGGAAATTTTTCTTCGGATATCATTCCCTGCACCCCTTTGATTTCATCCAGTTTGCGTACTCCTGAATTTTTATAGGCCTTTCTGAGAAGGTTAGCCAAATTTATTCTTTTTTTCCCGGAACTGGATGGAACTGTACGTGCCCCGCAAACCGGGCAGATGGCCTGCATGGACCCCACACCACACTCCGGATTGGTGCACTTGCACCGGGCAATGTCCACGGTTATGTTACCCTTTTTGGCAGCATCGATAATGTTTCTCCGGCTACCCCCATTGGTCCCTATGGGGAACAAGGCATGGGGTGCGGGTTTCATCATTCTTTCCTTGGTTTTTTCCGGCCTTCCTACTCTTCCACCCAAATAAGTGGGTGCTTTAGCCATTATCTCCACTGATGAAACCTGATTTACAGCCGCCATGGTAGAAATATTATCTTCTGTGTCCAGGGGCCGTGTTAACGTGTTAAGAAGAGTGTAAGCCTCATCCGGAGCCAGGACAACTTTACCCTCCTGCACACGGTGCGGAACTCCCAGAGACTCCAGTATTCTTTTTTCAGGCCCTGGATCCAGTATCAGACTATCTTCCATATTATGATCATCAATATCCTGGTTTAACCAGGATTGTAATGAGTTAAGGTCCTTTCTGGTTACATCATGATAGAAGTAGGTGTAATCTGGATGGAGGGGGATCTGGTACTTTTTAGATAACTCAAAGGCCAGAGGAGCACTGATTCCTTCCTGAAGATAACGATCCAGTTCTGGTCTCTGTCCTTCATCATAACTGTCTGAGTTTTCCAAAAGTTGTATCCACCATTCCTGACACCAGCCAGCGGGTAACAGAGGGTGGTTGTTCCGGAGGAATTCCCCAAACGCCACTAACATGTCACCGAGATAGATAATTTCCACCACCTGCGACCTGATTTTTCGGGCTTCCTCCACTGAATCTACATTTACCACATCACCGTTTCTGAGTTTTACCAGGGGCCCGTCAATAGTGTCACAGGGAACCACACAGTTCCCCTTACCGGGCCTCTCAATCTTCATCTGGGTGCCCACTGCCAGAAATTCCACTATTTCCATGGTGGCCGGGTGCACCCCCATGGCTGCCAGTCCCGTGTTGCGTGACCGGCCATATCGTAAACGAAAGCCCCCTCTGGTTTGAGGGTAGGCTAAAACAGGCCTCCCGCCGATGATATCCCTCATATATTTGTCATCTATTTTAGTTTCCTCTTCCTTGGATTCTTCATCGGTTTCTTCCGTCTTTTCCACTTTTTTAGTTTTGGAAAACTCATCCAGCCAGTCCCATCCATCCATATCCAACATCTTGGCGTACTTCAAGACTTTAGGGGCTTTTTGGATAACCCCCTCCACCATGGCCAGGAGTGCACCTCCCCGAAGATGGTTGGTTTCCACACGCTCCAGGTCCCGGTGGGAAACTTCCACCTGGTCGGTGGGTTCACCAGTGACTTCCACTGGTATGTTCTTGGCGGCAGTGCGGACCTCATCCGGCGAGGGTGAGTACTGCAAGTTGGTTACTTCTGATTCGTAAAGCTCTGCTTCCTCCACATAACGTTCAATTTCCCCATCAGTGGGTCTGTAAGCATCTAATCCCATACTGCGGCGTATGTAATCGGTGACCAAAACTGCCAGTGCTGAGGCAGTTCCACCGGCACTCCGTATAGGTCCCGTGAAATACACGGCCAGATACCAGGTCTGGTCAAAGTTTCTTTTTATAGATACTCGGGCTATTCCTTCCAATGGCGCTGCCACTACCCCCTCGGTGATAATGGATAGAGCAGTTCGCACCGCCTGATCAGCAGCCTCTTCCTTTATTTTGAATTGGTCTTTATTTCCCGGGTCCGCCTTCATCACCTCATCGGATGTGACTATCTCCTTGGCCACATGAAATGCAACCTCTTCACGGGACATGGTGTCTTCCATGTTCTTAATCTTCTCAGCCACCCCAGGTGGACCCACCAGCCCCTCGACACGTTCAGCCAGGTTTTTAGCAAGGGGTATTTCTGGTTCAAGTTCAATATCATGACCTTTTTTCCGGGCCTCTTCTGCCACCTTATAGGCCTTTGCTGTGCCTTCTTCCAATGTTTCAAAGTATCCCATATTAATTCCCTTGATTTTTTATATTAGTTTAAAATAATAAACCCATAAAGACGTCTGGAGTTACATTTAAAGATTATAATCTGATAAAAATACGATTCAAGCCCTGTGCGCCCCAAACATCATTTAAACTCTATTAATGGTAATTGATCCTGTGATAATTTATACTTATGTCCAGAACACTCCCCCTCCACCACTATAAATATAAGTCGGTAAAAATTAAGATAGATATTATAAATAATTTTGATGAAATAAAGTGAATTAAATATTTAAATATAAATCATTATTAAATCAAGATCAAATTAACGGTGATTTCAATGGCAAAGAAAGAAAAAAAATACCTTCCCCCCAGTGGAGCAGGTCTGGTAAGGTACTTTGAAGAGGAAACCAAAGGCCCCAAGCTCAGCCCGGAACAGGTAGTCATAATGACAGTAATCCTGGCTGTTTTCTGCATAGCCCTCCGGTTTTCATATTCCTAAGGCCACATTACAACCTATTTTGGGATTTAGGCCCATTTTGATGCTATGCAGAGGAGTAACATCAATTTACTCCCCTAATTAATTAAGGCCTAAGATTTTATTGGTAAAGTTTTTTTAAAAAGAAATTTATTGGATTTTATATTTTAAGAGAGTTTAAGTAGATTTTAAGGAGTTTTAAAACATGGCTATTCACCCCATTGAATTTCGTTATGGAACCCCGGAAATGAAAAAAGTCTGGGAAGCAGAGAATAAACTTCAGAAAATGCTGGAAGTAGAAGCAGCCCTGGCCGAAGCCGAAGCCCAAATGGGCCTGGTACCCCCAGAAGCCGCCCAGGAAATAAGGAGTAAGGCCAGCACCCGGTATGTGACCAATGAAAGAGTGGCAGAAATTGAAAAAGAAACCAATCACGATATTGCCTCTATTGTAAAAGCTCTGGCCGAGGTATGTGATGGTGAAGCTGGGGAATACGTCCATTTTGGTGCTACTTCCAATGACATCATTGACAGTTCCCAGTCCCTTTTACTCCAGGAGTCTATTGATATTATACAGGATAAAATCACCCGTTTAGTGAAGATAGTCCTTAAATTAGCTGATGAAAACAAAAAAACAGTTTGTATAGGTAGAACCCATGGCCAGCACGCCCTACCCACCACCTACGGGATGAAATTCGCCCTGTGGGCAGATGAACTCCACCGACAATACGAACGATTGGAATCCTGTAAAGGACGGCTTTGTGTGGGTATGATGACCGGAGCTGTTGGTACCACTGCCGCCTTGGGTGAAGATGGATTGAAGGTCCACCGTAAGGTTTCAGAAATACTGGGACTCCCGGCGGTGCTAATTTCCAACCAGGTGGTGCAACGGGATAATCATGCCGAATATGTTATGAGCCTGGCTAACCTGGCCAGCACCCTGGATAAAATTGCCCTGGAAATTCGCAACCTGCAACGTACTGAAATCAAAGAGTTAGGGGAAAGTTTTGACCCTGAAAAACAGGTGGGCTCCAGTACCATGCCTCATAAAATGAACCCCATCACCGCCGAGAGAATCTGCGGCGTATCGCGGATTATTAAAGCATACCCTTCACCCGCACTCCAGAACAACGCCTTATGGCATGAACGGGACCTTACTAATTCCTCATCAGAGCGGATCATGCTCCCCGAGGCATCCATTCTAACTGATTACATACTGAACCTGACCATCCGTTTGATGGAAAAACTGGTTTTCTACCCGGAAAACATAGAAAGAAACCTTAACTTCACTGGTGGACTTATCATGGCCGAAAGATTCATGTCTGAACTCACCATGAAAGGAATGGGCAGGCAGAGCGCCTATGCACTGGTCCGTAAATGTGCTCTGGAAGCTAACCAAAAAAATATCAACCTTAAGGATGTGGTTCTCCAACAGGAAGGGATAAAGGATTATCTGAGCCCCGCAGAAGTGGAAGAAATTATGGACCCCCACACTTACCTGGGATCTTCAGTACAGATTGTGGATAATGTTCTGGAAAAATCAAAGGAATGGTTTTAAACCTTCTTTAAAATAGAACCTATTCCAAATAACCTCTATTTTTCCCTTATTTTTTTTATTTTTTCATATTTTGCTCCTTTTACACCTCTGGTAACGAAAATTTAATATAATACCAACAATAAACAATATTGATACTTATTATAAAGGGAGGTGAAAAAATGGTCGATATCAAAGAAATTAAACACATCCGAGCTGCACCATTCACATTGATGACCTCTTCAATACACGCCATTCTAGCCTTTATCGCAGCAATTCTTGTTATTCTATTCTTCGGGACAATAGCAGCACTCATACCTGGTGTGAGCATGTTCGCTGGTTTCATAACCGTGTTAGGATTATCAATCATTATCCTATGGCCTTTAACCTCGTTCTTCTTCAACATAGTTTACGCCTTTATTCTGGCATTACTCTACAATCTCTTAGCACCCAGATTAGGAGGCATAAAACTAGGTATGGAAGGAGAAGTAGTTAAATCGATTCCAGTAATGTCTTTCGCCATTATACTATCAGTTATAGTCGCTATTTTAACATTCTTAACCGGTCTCTACATTGGACTGGCAGGTAGCTCAGTTTTATCACTGGTCAGCGGAGTAATCCCAGTTGCCGCCAATTTAGCCGCCGATGCAACCAACGTTACCAATGCAACACTACCAACCGGAGGAATGATGGCCGCAATATCCGGCATTTGGGCCCTATTCTGGATCATCATCATGCCCATAGCCATGTTCATCCTGACTTTCATTGCCTACACACTATTCGCCGTATTCTACAACATCATAATACCCAAGGTCGGTGGACTAAAACTCATATTCGCCGAAGCAGCCAATGGATTCGAGTTAACCAACATTCCAGTGGTTCCTGCCGCACTCTCCATATCCATGGTAATGGCGGTCTTAGGTGCAATATACGGATTAGTAATGGGTATAATGACCGGAGACGTTGTACTAGCAATAATCTGGCTCATAAGCTATGCCATATCCTGGTTCGTAATGTACTTCATTATGATTGCACTGGCCACAGTATTCTACAACTTCTTACAGCCCAGAATCGGTGGAATCAAATTGGTACTGGAATAACACCCGGAAAAAATTATTTCCCCCATTTTTTTATTTTTCCCCAAAAAATCCCGAAATAAACAATCCAACACTTCTTTTAAAGAATTATTAAGGATGCAAATTACAGTGGGTTCTGGGAAAACTCCCTTCAGACTTATAATAGATTAATAATAAATAGAATAACCATAATTATAGTGAATTTAAATAATTCTACATTGGGAGGTTAATTTAAATGGAACAATTAAAGGAAATAAAATCTGTAGCCATTGTACCCTTCACTCTGATGTCCTCTTCAATATCAGCAGTTCTGGGACTTATATACGCAATAATATTAATCTTAATACTGGGAGTAGTGTCTGTTTTCCTACCAGCCGAAGCCAGTTTAATTTCTAGCCTTATGGCCACCATGGCTGTGGCTTTGATACTGGTTTTACCCGTGGGATCTTTCCTATTCAGTGTTGTATCTTCATTTGTTACCGCATTACTCTACAACTTACTGGTGCCCAAAATTGGGGGTATTAAGCTGGGAATGGTTGAAATGAAAGAGGTTAGGTCCATCCCGGTAATACCTGTATCTTTAATGTTATCCCTCATTTACACCATTCTCACCTTTTTGGTGATGTTGGTAGTAGCCCCTATCGTGGCTGTGTCCCTACAAGGTGCGGCATTAATATCAATCAGTGCCACTGCCGCCACGGGATTAGAGGGTTTAAGTGCCCTGGGAATAATTGGAATTATTATCATGGTCATTGGAGTACCCATCCTGGTTCTGATATGTTCCTTTATATTCTCGGCCATCAGCGCCATCCTGTACAACATCTTGGCCCCTAAAATTGGTGGTGTGAGGCTGAAATTTTCCTCAAAAACTGGAAACATGTTTGAAATCAAAAAAATACCCCCATTACCCCTGGCCATAATAACCACCGTGGTGCTAACCATTGTAAACTTCATATTCGCCATACCCGCCTTAATCAGCTACTGTATCGCTGGAAATTTCGCAGGAGGATTAGGTTACTTCTTAGGGAACATTGTGGGGTCATTAATATTCACATTCATAATTTACTCCATAATGGCTCTCCTGTACAATTGTATGAGGCCTAAAATTGGTGGAGTGGAATTAGAATTGGAATAAACGGAACGGAAGGTTTCAAATCCCAGATTTAAAGGCCTAAAAAACCTTTCCCCCTTTTTTCTTGAATTCTATTTTTTTTATTAAAAGTGGAAATATCAAATGTGGAGAATTATTAAGGTAGAAAAACAATGAATGATTGGAAAATAAAAAGGAACCATATACCATGACTTCTCGTATTATCAAATGTCGTAAAATTTCACGTGGCCAGGCCCAGGGAAAGGTAATAATTTCCAGTGACCCCTTGAGCTTTCTGGGTGGTGTTGATCCCCAGACTGGAGATATAACCGATAGACAGCATGAACTCTACCAGCAGAATATCAGTGACCAAATTCTGGTGATCCCCTCAGGTAAGGGTTCCACTGTGGGGTCCTACGTGATCTATCAAATGGCCAAGAATAAAACTGCTCCCCTGGCTATTGTTGCCCTGGAAGCAGAGCCCATCATTGCCACTGGAGCCATAATGGCCAGTATCCCCATGGTTGACCAGCCAGAGGAGAATGTTCTTAAAATCTTAAAAAAAGGCAACCGGGTTGAGGTTGATGCCGATGCCGGTATCATTAAGATCCTGGATTAATTCCCTAAAGATCAACAGTGCCAAAAATAACCATGCAAATGGGTTAAAAATTAGTTAAAATACAATTTGGGTCGAAAATACATTGGTTAAAAAGTCCCAATTTTGGTTAAAAATCCAGTTTATTCTAAAAACAGCCAAAAGAATAAAGGATTGATTCCCTGTCTTAACCAATCCTTGATCTCTGGTAAAATCAATTAATTTTCAATTACTTCTTTTCTACCATTTTCTCTGATTTCAGCTCCTACAAAGCCTCCTACCAGGCCTAGAACTCCTCCAATGAATATGGCCAGTACAGTGAAGAATACACCAGCTATTACGGTAATGGCACCAGCAACAACCCCGACTTTGGCAAATACCAAACCTATAATGGCACTTAAAGCCCCGAAACCAGCTATGAAAAGGATTCCTATTATAATTCCCCCGATGATTCCGGTTAACGCCCCCTCTACTGGTGCATCTTCTTTCTCTCCACGTCCAATGTAGGTTGCCACCATACCCCCTACCAGGGGACCAACGAAGAACAAGGGAAAGACAGAAATTAGGAGCACCAGGGTTAAAACTGCGTTTATAATGGAACCTACACCCACTGCTTTCCAGTCCACCACTAAAATCACCTCTTCCTATATTTTGAGATATTATCTTTTACCATTATTCCTTTTTCTCAGTTTGTTCTGGGGGAACTTCCTCAGAACCTGGTTCTTCTGATATTTCTACATAATTTCGTCTTGTTTTTATAACCGAACCGATAATTCCACCGCCCAGACCTAAAAGGACGTATATGGGTATTAATAATAAATAAAGAGTTATAAGAACACTGACTATCTCCTTAGAGAAACCGTATATGGCATATATCAGGAGAATGTAGATTACACCGGTTAAAAATCCCACCACCGAACCATGCATTGCACCATTCTTCACGTTCTCATTTACCAGATATCCGACTACAATGCTGGCCACTATCATGGCTATAATACCGCCAATAAAAGGCAGGACCAGCCCAAAAAGAAAGACCAGGACTAGGGCAAGGACTGTTCCAATGATAATATTTTTTTGATCGATCATGTTTAAACCTTCAGTAGTACACTCACTAAACAGTATAAATTTTGTTATTCTGTCCTTAAATAAATTTAACGAATTTTTCATGAAAAATTGGAATCTATATAAAAATAAAGGAACCCAGTGTGAAAAATAAAGAAAAATAGGGGAAAGTTTATTAAACTGTGAACTTTTCTATGCTTCTCCTTTTATTAAAGCACCTACGGCCCCTCCAATGGCCATCATGATCATGACCCCGAAGAAGGCTATAAACAGGAACAGTGAAGTCAGGGTGGCTGCGGCAAATCCTATTAATCCCAGGATAAGGGTTCCGAATATGAGCAATAAAATAGACAATACAATGGCCCCGAATAAACCGGATATCGCTCCATTAGCTAAACCATTACCGGCACTTCCACCGGCCATGTAACCGACCACTATTCCCGCCAGGAGTAAACCTATAATTGAACCCACTGCCGGTATAATCAGGCCAAAAATGGCCCCTAATATTATGGATAAGATGAATCCTACGATTACTGCTCCCCAGTCAATGTCCATTATTTCACCTCTTGTAAAAATAAAAAAAATAAATAAAGAAATAGAAAAATGGTGTTTTTCTATTCTCCTTTAATTGCGGCTCCTATGGCTCCGCCTATGGCACCAATGATAGCTTCAACTATGATGGCTATGATCAGTGCTAATATGCCGGCACCTACTCCAACTAATCCAGCAACAGCTCCACCGATGATCATTAATATAATTCCGGCGATAATACCTGCTACCACTCCGACGAGTGCTCCGTGGATGGCTCCGTTGGTGTAGCCACCACCCACAGTGTAACCAACATATATGGTGGCTATGAGGTAAGCTATTATGCTCCATCCGGGCAGAATCATGTCAATGATCAGTCCCAGTATTATTGCAATTACCAAACCGATTATAACTGGAGTCCATTTAACTTCAACCATGCTTTTCACCTCCATAAAAGCATTTATTATTCAACAACTTATCTTAACCCCGCAATGCATGTTCTCTGCCGTGAAGTTATAGAAATGTAATAAGAACTACTCAATGGCACCTAAATAACAAAAGGCAAACCATTAATACCACTGTTACCATGAAAATCACTATGCGCTCAAGTTTTTCGCGGCAAGTAAACTACACTGGGAAAAGAAGATTTTGATTAGAACCACTAGTTCAATTTGCGCCCAATTTCACCCCCTTCCAATTAATATTTATTATATCCCTACCATGTCCTTAATATTATTTTCTTTCATTTTAGAGATAGACGAACCAAAAGAAAGTGTATGGCCCACAACTGAAAGAGCCCTCACAAATAATAATGAAAAAAAATCCATAACACCACTTAATTTCTCCTGGTAATTCAGTATCTATTTTTTAGCACACCTCTCCAGATAAAAATAAGACCCATAACTGACAATAATCACTTACTGGCCACTAGGTCAGAGAACCAAGAAAAAAATTTAGATTGAAAATCTCAAGAATTGGATATACTAAATGAATCAGGGATTAAGTCGGAAGGACGGTGAAATGGTGTATTTATTCATCCATAATGGGACTCTTATAGATGGTAACGGCGGGAAGCCCCTGGAAAATGCAGGAGTTTTAATCAAAGATCAGCAGATCATAGCGGCAGGCGTTGAAGATTCCATTAAGCACCCCCATGAAAAAATCAAATATATTGATGCTCAGGAAGGTTTTATACTCCCGGGCTTCATTGACTGCCATGTCCATCTGATGTTCACCGGTTTCCGCTTTGAAGATCCCCTATTTACTCCTTTATCCTTATATTTTTATCAGGCCACAGTGAATCTGAAAAAAACACTTAATGCCGGGGTTACCACTGTCCGAGATGCAGGTATGGCAGATTTTGGAGTTAAAACTGCAGTGGAACAGGGCATAATCCCTGGCCCCCGGCTCCAAATCAGTATCATGCCCCTTTCTGTAAGTGGAGGACACTTCGATCTGCAACTGAAATCTGGCCACCAGGTTAAAACCACCTACCCTGGACTACCCGAATCAGTCTGCGATGGTAAGGACGAAGTTCGAAAAAGGGTTAGAGAAGTTTTAAGGGCTGGTGCCGATGTGGTAAAAGTTATGGTAACTGGAGGAGTTATAAGTGCCAATGATAGTCCAGAGCATCCCCAATTTACCCGGGAAGAGTTACAGGTAATCGTGGAAGAAGCATCTTTCCGTGGTCTGGGAGTTATGGCCCATGCCCATGGATCTCAGGGCATTAAAAACGCTTTAAAATCAGGTATCCGATCCATTGAACACGGGACTTACCTGGACCCCGAATGTATTGACCTGTTGCTGGAAACTGATTCCTGGATGGTGCCCACCATGCTGGTGCACAAGATAAACCTGGAAAAACTGGAAGCAGGAGAGCTCCCTGAATACAGCCAGGAAGATACCCGGGATGTTTACTTTAAAAACCAGGAAAGTGTGCAGAGTGCCTTAAAGGCCGGGGTTAAGATAGTTATGGGGACTGACAGTGGAATAGGTCCCCACGGACAGAATCTGCGAGAACTGGGACTCCTTTGTAAAGCGGGCATGGAACCCATGGAAGCGTTACAGGCTGGTACCAAACATGCCGCTGAACTTCTGGGATGGCAGGATAAGATTGGTACCATTGAACCCGGGAAACTGGCCGATGTGGTGATCTGTGCCACCAATCCCCTCACTGATATCCAGTCACTGGGAAACCCGGATAACATCCAGGTGGTAGTGAAGGAAGGGAAGATATTTAAAGACATTAGAATGCAGGAAAATAGTTTTAAAGATGTCTAAAACCATGAACTATGAATATTCATAGATCAGAGGAGTTAAAAAATCAAATAGAATCAAATTCCAAAGGCAGGATTAACATGGCAAATTCTAAGAAAAAGGCTGAAATCAAGATTTCAGGTATGCATTGCGCTTCATGCGCCCTTAACGTTGAAAAAACCCTGCAGGGATTGGAAGGGGTGGAAGAGGCCCAGGTTAACTTTGGTACTGAAAAAGCTACTGTGGAGTACGATCCCGAGAAGGTAGAACTGCAGAAACTGGAAAAGTCAGTGGAAGAAGCAGGTTACGGTGTGGTTAATCAGCAAGTGGTCATCAAGGTGGGAGGCATGACCTGTGCCATGTGTGTGCAGGCCATTGAGGGAGTTTTGAAAAAGATTGATGGAATCAGCCAGGTGAACGTGAACCTGGCGGCGGAAAAAGCCTATGTGACTTACAATCCTCAGATGACCAGTGTTACGGAAATGAAAGAAGCTATCGAAAATTTGGGATACGAATACTTGGGGGTGGAAGGAGAACTGCTGGAAGATCAGGAGGAAAAGCTCCGTGAAGCAGATCTGAAGGATAAAAGGAATCGCTTCATTGTGGCCTTTGTTTTCTCCATTCCGTTAATGGTTTTAATGTATTCTGGTATCATGCTACCCTTTAACATGAGTTACTTCATGCTGGTGGTTACCATCCTCCCCTTTATCTATGTGAGTTATCCTATTTTCTCTGCTGCTTATCGTTCCCTCCAGAATCGTAGTTTAAACATGGATGTGATGTATTCCATGGGTATAGGGGTGGCTTTTGTCTCCAGTATTCTGGGAACCTTCAACCTAGTACTCACCCCAGAATTTATGTTCTACGAGACGGCTCTGATGCTGGCTGGTTTCCTCATGCTGGGCCGGTGGATGGAAGCCCGTGCCAAAGGCCGTACTGGCACTGCCATAAAGAAACTGATAGGCCTCCAGGCCAAAACCGCCCTGGTCCTCCGTGAAGATGGAGTTGAAACTATTGTGCCCGTGGAAGAGGTGATGGTGGGAGATACGGTACTGGTCAAGCCCGGAGATAAGATACCCGTGGATGGAAAGGTAATTTCGGGTGAAAGTTATGTTGATGAGTCCATGATCACCGGGGAACCCATTCCTTCCCTTAAAATAGCAGGTTCTAGTGTGGTGGGTGGTACCATTAACCAAAACGGGGTTTTGAATTTTCAGGCCGGAAAAATCGGTAGAGACACGGTTTTGGCTCAGATTATTAAGTTGGTGGAATCTGCCCAAGGATCCAAGCCACCAGTGCAGAGAATAGCAGACCAGGCTGTTACTTATTTCATTCCCACTGTCTTAACCGTGGCTATTGTGGCCTTTCTGGTATGGTATTTCCTTCTGGGAAGCACTCTTCTTTTCGGACTCACTGTGCTCATATCCATCCTGGTGGTAGCCTGTCCCTGTGCTCTGGGTTTGGCCACTCCTACGGCAGTTACCGTTGGAATAGGTAGAGGGGCGGAGCTGGGTATTCTGGTTAAAAACGGTGAAGCACTGGAAATATCAGAAAAATTAACCACATTTCTCTTTGATAAAACCGGGACACTGACTAAGGGCAAACCAGAGGTTACCAACATCATAGGAATTACTATGGATGATAAATATTTATTAGAACTGGCGGCCAGTGTGGAAAGTAATTCACAACACCCCCTGGCAAAAGCAATTGTCACCAAAGCCCAAGATAACGATCTCAACTTACATGAGGCTGAAGAATTTAACACCTTCGGAGGTAAAGGGGTTTCAGCCATGGTTGGCCGGAAAAACGTGCTTATTGGGAACAGAACTTTACTTAATGATAATGGCATCCTGATTCAGGATACAGAAGAGGAACTAATTTCGAAACTGGAAGAAGAGGGTAAAACTGCCGTCCTGGTGGCCGTGGATAATCTTCTCTCTGGTATCCTGGGTGTGGCCGATACTCTGAAAGAGAACACTCCCCAAGCCATAAGCGAACTTAAAAAAATGGGGCTAGAGGTGGTCATGATAACTGGGGACAATAAGAGGACTGCCGAGGCCATTGCTAACAGGATAGGTATAGATAAAGTGATGGCTGGAGTTCTACCTGAAGATAAATCTGCAGAGGTTAAACGGCTCCAGGATAAGGGAGAAGTAGTGGCATTTGTGGGGGATGGTATAAACGATGCCCCAGCCCTGGCCCAGGCCGATGTGGGAATAGCCATTGGTGGGGGTACGGATGTGGCCATTGAAAGCGGGGAGATCGTTCTTATCAAGGATGATTTACTGGACGCCGTGGCCGGAGTTCAGCTTTCTAGCAAGGTAATGGGACGTATTAAGCTCAATTTATTTTGGGCATTCGCTTACAATGTAATCTTGATACCAGTGGCCGCAGGATTACTTTATCCTTCATTTGGGATTACTTTCCGACCGGAATATGCTGGTTTGGCTATGGCTCTAAGTTCAGTGACCGTGGTGACCCTTTCCCTCCTGTTAAAAGGATACCTGCCCCCCTCTAAGAAATTAGAATTAAGAGATAGTTCTTAGAGAGATAGTTCTTAAAAAATAATAAACAGGAACTCCAGATAAAATTGAAGCGATTAAATAGGAGTGATGAAGATGGCCGTGGATCCGATATGTAAAATGGATGTGGATGAGAAAAGTGCAAAATGGGTCAGTGAATACCAGGGGAAAAAATATTACTTCTGTGCCCCGGGATGTAAAAAAGAGTTTGATGAAAATCCTGAAAAGTACGCAGAAGAATAAGAAACCATTATTTTTCTTCAAAACCTTCTTTTTTTTGAAAAACTTTAACTTTTCTAGATAATACTTTAAATTATTTTTAGTTTTAACTTATTTTTAGAACCTTGAACCTATTTTAGAACTGAACTATCTTACGAAACCATAATTTTAGATAAATTACTGAGGGGGCACCCCTCAATTTGAGGGGTAACCTAACATATAACCCCATATTCCATGTGACTTTGGTAAGAGCATGGGAGAAGTAAAAAAATTATTAAAAAAAGTACAAAGGACTATAGTTTTCAAATCTATGTTTTTTTACCACATAAGGTAGGTAAAATGGATAAATTTCCACTTACCACGATGTAAACATCGTTAGGGAAAAAACCCGCAGTTTTTCTATTTTTTCTGATTAAATCTGTTGTAGACCATTAAAAGCAGAAGGGCTATTAACATCCCTCCAATAGCACCTAAAATAGCGTTTAAAATATTCACTGTATCCTACTCCTTAATAAACGTTTATTTTGAATCTATTTACATTATTAGAGTCTCTCGAACCATTTTAAGAGCTTCCTCAATAAACATCTTTCTTCATAACCTCTCGAAGAACACTGGTAGCGTAGCAACCTTTGGGAATGGAAAAACTCAACAGTACTCCTTCTTCAGTTGCCTCGGCAGCAACATCCCATATCCTGAACCTCATGGCCCGGCGTATGCCATGACTACCTAATTTAGGCATGGGAGGTACCTCGAAATCATCCAGTTTAAGGTTTTCCTCATCCAAAATTTTCTGCTCCATCTCTCCCAGCTTACCACCAGCCAGGGGCACTTTACTACCATAAAGAGGTGAGGAAGGATGGGCCTGGAAATTCTTTATCTCCTGATTAATTTCTTCCCGGGAAAATTCATGGATCAGGTGTTCTTCGTTGTCGATCAGAATATCCCCTTCCACGTACTGGTCAATGCCCAGTTTACTGCGTTCGCTGACTGCCCGGTTGAACAGATAGGACTGATACGCGTGGACAAACATCCTGCTGAGGGGTTTGGGAAGGCTACGCAACGCTCGGATGTAGGAATTCTCAACCAGTTCCCCCCGTTTATTTTTTTCTTTAATGAGGGTACGTAGCATCATCTTTTCATATCTCATTCCACTGGGCATTGATTCCAGGGATTCTTCCAGTTCTCCCTGGTCATACAATCTGCGGGCTTCCTGAATGTGTCGGGGCTCGGTGTCATAGGGATGGCCAATGTAGCGATCCACCGCATCCTTAACACCTCCCTTGATCAGGGCTTTACCCACCAGGTGGGTGTTGGGCCGGTCCTTACCGAAACGCTGAAATCCATAATAATTGGCCACTCCCCTTTTTTCCAGTTCGTTAAGGATTTTTGTTGCTTCCTGAGCTGCTGGTTCAGTATCACCCACATCGCGCACCATTAAACGAAACTTGTTTCCGATCAACTGTCCCATACGTAATTTCTTCTGGTTAGGAACTATGTTGATTATTTTAACATGATGGAGCTTATCTTCCAGTCCCTGAAGTTCTTCAGGAGTTTTATTACTGATACAAATCCATTGTCGAGTTATTGCCCTTTTATCTTTCATTCCCGCGAATCCCATCTGTTTACGGTTGATTTTAAGTTCCCGGGCAATATCCAGAACAACATCCAGAGTGGTTCTACCGTTCTTTTCAATCCAGATCCAGGTGTTGGGTCCCTCACCACTGGGGGGAGTTTCCGGGATTTCTTCCACGTAGAAATCTTCATTTATGGTTCGGATTTCGCCCCCAATTCCCTTCTGAGAAGTTATGTAAGTTTCTGCGTTTAACATGATGATTTACCACATTTTTCTTCTTAAAAATATCTGTATAAAAATAAATTATATTCGATCTTAACTTCATTTTTTTATATGCAGTTAAGATAATAATCATATTGCCTTTGAAGGGGGAATGTATGATGACTAATGTAAAAATTATGCCTTGTCTGGATATGAAAGATGGTCGTGTAGTGAAGGGTATTCATTTTGTGGATTTAAAGGATGCGGGTGACCCAGTAGAAAACGCAACATTATACCAGGATGAGGGGGCAGACGAACTGGCTATGCTGGATATTGCAGCCACCGTGGAAAACCGCAAAACACGTCTGGAATGGGTCCAGAATGTCTCGGGAGTTATTGATATTCCCCTCACCATGGGTGGTGGGATCGCCAGTATGGAAGACATAGATCTCACTTTTAAGGCCGGGGCTGATAAGGTGTCCATGAACAGCGCCGCAGTTAAAAACCCGGAACTAGTAGGGGAGGCTGCTCGTGAGTACGGTAATGAACGGATTACAGTGGCCATTGACGGATGCCGCAACAGTCAGATGCCTTCGGGATTTGAAGTGGTAGTCTCGGGAGGAACCAAAACCACCGGCCTGGATGCTGTTAGATGGGCCAAAGAATGCCAGAAATTAGGTGCTGGAGTAATTCTCCCCACAAGTATGGATGGAGACGGTACTCAGAATGGATATGATCTGGAATTCACTAGATCAATTTCTGATGCAGTTAATCTTCCAGTTATTGCCTCGGGAGGAGCAGGTAAACTTTCAGATTTTAAAGATGGTGTTTTTGAAGGAGGTGCATCAATACTCTTGGCTGCCTCAGTTTTCCATTATCGTCTGCTGAGTATTGGAGAAGTTAAAGAATATCTGAAAGAAAATGGAGTTGAAGTCCTGATTTAGGTTCTAAATTCAATAAACCATGGTATTTGCATTGGATATACCAACTCTCACCCGGCAATTTATCACCCATTTTTTTTTAAAATATTTTTCTGTTCCTATTTTTTTAAATAAAACCTCAGCCAATAATTCGAATTTTATAAACTGTCAAAAAATCCATAAATATAGTTTATAACCATGTTCCGGGAGTAATTAAGGTTTAGTAATTGCTTAAGCAATTTAAACTTACTATCCCGTCCACTTTAGTCCCATGAAGAGTATAGTTTATATATGGCCAGGGATAGACATCTTTCCAATGGGGCGGTGCAGTGAAGGCTAAATTTACGGTTTTGAAAAAGAAGATGGAAGGTCTAAAAAATAAAATAAGGGACCATCCACATCATCAACTCATTCTAGGAATATTTACAGTTTTATGTTTATTCATGGTAATGATTCCCCTCTATAATGTTTATTCTGCAGAAGAGCCTTCACCAACACCCATCGTAACCAGCGTCGTGCTGGGAAATGAGTCATATGGAACTGTGGCTAAAATTGGACCCTACGGGAACGTCAGTTCTCCAGTGAAAGTGGCTTACATACTGGGAGAACATCCCCGTGAACACGTTGCCCACAAAGCCCTAGGAGAAAATATCAAAGAGAACTCCCAGTCTCTAAAATACTGTTATTACCTTTATTACATTAACGTCACCAAATATGCTTCTGATTTTTCAAAAGGGAGAATGAACGGACAAGTACTTTCCAATAAATACGTGGTTCCGGATATTGCCCAGGAAAGCTTCTCCCTGGCCATTGATGTTCACGGTACAGATGGAGAATACTCCAAAAGGGTGTTTTTATTCACCCCCCTACCCAAGGGCACCTCACTGGACATCGCCCATAACCTAACTAACCTGGTGGAAGGTGTTCCCTACTATTCTGCACCCAATCCCAGTAGCACTGCCTATACTACCATCCCATTAATCAAGAAAGGAGTTCCGGCTATTGTTTACGAGTCATTCACTGCCCAACCCTACAATTTGGTGAAGGAACAGAATAGAAAATTCATTTTAGGGGTGGATGAACTTAATCTAGAGGCTAATCCCTGTTATTAAGATAATAAGTGACTATCCCTATGGGCTTAAGGTTAGCAAACCTATAAATATGAAGCAATGATTAATGTGTAATTGATACACATGGTGAATTATTATGCCTAAACATATTGCATCCGGATTAAAGTACCTGGCAGCGGTGAAGCTAAGGGAACAGGGTTACTTCCAAAAAGATATTGCTGAAAAGCTGGGAATGGACCGTTCAACTGTTTCGCACTATTTAAATGGTAGAAATCTTTCATGGAGCTCAATTGAAGTTGCTGAAGCTGTAACCGGTTGCTGTAACCGTGACTTTTTATACATGACCTATTCTCTCACGGGAAATATTGATAACACCCGTACAATTGTGGGCATACTCATAGAGGACGAATTCCAGGCCAAAGTTAAGGATAGCTGTATCGGGTGTGGAGTGTGCGTGGATGCCTGCCTCATGAACAACATTGCCATCAAAGATTTAAAATGCAACATAGACACCGCAGACTGTTGTGGTTGTTTAGAATGCCAGTTAAACTGCCCTACTAATTCTATACAGGTTTTAGAAGTTGAAAACTTTAATAAATGATCTACTTACTTTTCACTCTATCCCTCTCTTTTAAAAATCCTCTTTAATTATAAATAGTTAAAAACGATTTACACACCACAAAAGGGAACCGGACAGCCCCCGAGAACTATTACCAAATTAAGATAAACATAAATATTCTCAACCCTAAAAATTAAAATAACTATTCTAAAAAGGGTGGATAAGATGATTTGTCCTAAATGTAGACATGAAAATCAGGATGATGCCGCTATCTGCGAGTTTTGTGGTGAAACGTTGAAGGTTAAACAACCTCCTAAAAAGTCTGATAGCAAAAAGGATGATGGTTTTTCCATTGGAAACCTTAAATTAATTTTTATAGGAATTATAATCCTGTTCATAGTTACAGTTGCCCTATTGTGGCCCAGTACCTCGGTGAATATAAATAGTACTGATTCTTTCCTTTCCACCCAGGCATCCTGGAATCAGATCGCAGTTTACAATGGAACTTCTGATGATGTAATGTCCTTTCAGATTAAAGGGAAGAAAATGAAGGTTTACCTAACTGCTCAGCCCTTATCTCCAGAAACCAGTTTAAAGTGCCAGATCTACGGATCCAGTGGAGCTACATCGGGCGATGATCTGGCCTGGAATGGAGGGGATACATCCCCCAAAACCATGAGTCTGCAACATCAGACCAGTCCGGGAAATTACATGGTTAACATTGATATCCCCGATTTTCCTGCTAATCAGGTACAGTGGACTGTGCAGGTATTTGATTATTATTAATCCCATGGTAAAGGCATTTAAATTTAAAACTGGATCCAATCCAAGAATCAATATTCCCTGCACCTATTTCCACCCACCAATTACCCGGAAAAAATAAATGCCCATTTACTCTCAGCGACGATCAACCAAACGCTTAGGCCTACCCCTGATCTTATAAAATTCAAGACCTTCCGGTTCAGTAAAATTGAAGTTAATGTTAAAGAGACCATCCTGATGTGCTTCAGATAGGGCAGGTTTGTATTCCAGGAATGATTTAAGGAAATTCTCCTGTACCAGTTCCAAATTACGGTCCGGAGTATCATGGCATTCCATACTAACCCGGAGGGTAACTTCAGACTCATCCCCATACAGAAAGGCCTCGTATTCTCCAGTGAGGTAATCCATATTCTCTGGTTGAAAAACCCCTTTCTCTATATCCACACGGTTAAATGGCGAGCCCGAAACCCATACTGTTTCTGCTTCCCTTTCTGGATTCAGAATGCGCAGGTGGGTGCGGCCACAGGGACATTTATCACGGCTAACCACAACCGTGGTGTCCTCAGTATCATAGTTCAAAAGTAAATTCCCAGATTTGGCTCCAGGTGGCAGTAGCGTGGTTAGAACTATTCTACCACATTCTCCTTCCACCACAAAATCTTCCATCTGGGGATTGTACACATCGAGGTGCACCATGTCTTCGGGAACATGCAATCCTACCTTTTCCTGACATTCTCCACACATGGTTCCCTCAGTGCTACCGTAGGTGTTGTAAACTGGAACACCCCATAATTTCTCCACATAAGCACGGGACTCCTCTGCAAAACTTTCACCTCCAGCCACCAGCCTTTTAATACTGGAGTCATGTGGATCCAATCCTTCTTTTTTCATCCGGCGGGCCAGGCGTATTAATTTAAAAACACTGCCCACAATTCCCGTGGGTTGATAATGTCTCATTATGCGCACGGGGAAGGTGCACTTACCCGTGGGTATAATGGTCATGCCAATTTTCTGGGCAGCCAAGGTCATGGTGTTGGCCCCTACGTTCATGCCGTAGGAAGCACAGACCACCACTCTATCACCAACCCCGAAGTTCTGACTGACAAATGAGCGGGAGTACTTCTCTGCATACCGGTTCCAATCTTCCCAGGTTAAAAAGAAGGACTTGGGAGTTCCACTGGTTCCACTGGTTTCATGGATGGTGAAGACCTCGTTCCAGTCAATGCTTTTAAACTCAAACTCGCTAGCAGAGGGAGGTTGATGTTCACGGACTGTTTTTCCAGATATTATGGGCAGTTCACGTAGATCTTCATGTTCCCGGATATCCGCTGGTTTTATATTATTTTTTCGGAACCATTTCTGGTAAAAAAGAGAATTATCCGCAGCATACTTAACCGTGTAACGGATGCGTTCATCTATCAGGGCATCTAATTCATCTCGAGGCATAGTTTCCATTTCTTCCCGGAAATAATCCATTAAAAATCCCCCGTAATTTGTTAGTTCCCAAAGTGTAAGATTAGTAGTTATTCTATTAGTGCCCACAAACTTAATAATAATTGTGAACCATACCCTGTATGTATCCAAAGATCAACGGGTCCCAGTGTAACTATAGGGGAACCATCAAGAACGGGCATAAACTATGGACAAATTGATTCAGAAACTCCCAGTACATTATAAATTATAAAGAGACCCATGAAGGCTTATAGAATCATTATTCTATTTTTGGTGATTGTACTCCCTATCTGGGGTGCATGGGAATTTATTGATCAGCAGGACCCCGATGCTATAAAGGTAGGATATTTACCATGCGACCACAGCGCCGCCCTTTTTGTGGCTAAGAACAATCAAACCTATGAAAAAAATGGTTTAAAAGTTAAAACCACACAAATTAGCACGGGATCTAATATCGTGGATGCTGTGGCCAGTGGTGATCTGGACATCGGCTACGTGGGGATAACTCCCACCTTACAGGGGATAAGTAAGGGGATCCCCATCAAAGTCGTAGGGGCAGTCAATCTGGTGGGTAGTGGGATTGTGGTTGAACCCAACTCATCCATTACCAGCCCGGCAGATTTGAAAAATAAAACCATAGCTACCCCCGGTGTTAGCTCCATTCAACAGGTCCTATTAATGTATGAATTGCAAAAATACAACATTACCTCCGCAGACGTGGACATTATATCCATGAATGTTTACAACATTCCTTCCACCCTGGCCGCCCATAAAGTGGATGCCTACATCTCCTACGAACCTTTCGTATCCATTGCACCCTATATGGACATTGGGGAAGTGTTGATATACTCCAATGATATAATCGAAGGCCATCCCTGCTGTGTGATAATCACCAGCGAGAAATTTATCAATGAACACCCCGATGAACTGCAAAAATTTCTGGAAATCCACCAAAACTCCACAGAATATGTTAGAACCCATCCCAATGAAACTGCAGAGATGGTGACCCAAGAGTTAACCACCAACTACAATGTGGAGACTATGTCCCTCCAGCACATCATATTTGTCTCCTCCGTAGATAAAGAATTCCAGGATAATGTTTTGAGGTTCATGGCCCTTGAAAATAACATGGGATACTTGAAAAAAAACCTTACATCCGATGAAATATTTGATACAAGCTTTTTAGGTGGTTAAACCGTGTTAGGTGATTATGAATGAGGAAAATATTAGTTTCATCCCTATTACCTGTGGCCATAATTATAATCTGGGCTATTTTAACTTCATACACTGGATTAATACCATCTTACTTCTTACCCAGCCCTTCTGAAGTTTTAGAATCATTTAAATCCCTTCTTATTAATGGGCAACTGATTGCCGATACTTCCTTAACATTGTTACGGGTTATATCTGGTTTACTGGTTTCTGCAGTGGTGGGCATTCCCCTGGGTATCTTAATGGGATGGTCCAAAACTGCACATGATCTTTCCAGTTTGTTGATTGGTATCCTTAGACCTATTCCCCCTATCGCCTGGATACCCTTTGCCATTTTATGGTTTGGTGTGGGTTTAGAATCAGCCATTTTCATAATATTTGTAGGTAGTGTTTTTCCAATACTCATCAACACCATGGACGGAGTTAAACGAGTGGATAAAGTCTTTTTAGAGTCTGCTTATACCCTGGGAGCCAGCCAGTTCCAGACACTACAAAAGGTGGTGATACCTGCTTCTCTACCCAGCATCATCACTGGATTGAAGGTAGGTGTGGGTGTGGGTTTGATGTGTACCGTGGCTGCCGAGATGATCGGGTCAAATAGTGGCCTGGGCTACCTCATATTCACTTCCACCAGCATGTTAGACACTGGCAGTGCCCTGGTGGGGATGTTGATCATTGGAATTATAGGATTGAGTGCTGATTATCTTTTCAGCAGAGTGGAGAAGGAGGTGAGTTGGTGATAACCCTGGAAAATGTTACTAAAAGTTTTACCTCCCATAATGAGGGGGAACAGTTGGCTCTGAATCCCATTAACCTTAACGTGGCTGAAGGGGAGTTTCTGTGCATAGTAGGCCCATCGGGTTGTGGAAAGACCACCCTGCTCCGGATGATTGCTGGGCTGGATTTTCCCACCAGTGGCCGTGTTCTGGAGGGGGAAAATGA
>NZ_JARVXG010000059.1:175000-214717 GCF_029848115.1 Methanobacterium formicicum
TCTTCCCCCTTGTGCACCTTCTCATTGATTAAATCCGGATTGAATTCAGGCCATGGTGCTTCGGATACAAATCCTTCTCCCCCGTGCCTGTCCCATAGTTCTTCACAGGCATGAGGGGTGAATGGAGCCATTAATCGTATCCATATTCCCAGCACATAGGCCAGGACACTGATTATTTCCTCACGACCATCTCCACTCTTCAGTTCAAGGTCCACCCGGTGCAGGTAGTGGTCAATATCCTTTTTGAAGAGGAACAGTGCTTCTTGAAGGGCTTTACGGGTTTGGAATCCTTCCAGTGCCTGGGTGGCATCTCTTACCCGCTGGTTAACCTGGCTGATCATCCAGGCATTTATGGCCTTATCCACTGCCGGGGCCTCGGTACAGTCACACAGTTGGATCTGGGATCCGTGAAGTTCGTCTACCATAGCCGCGAAGCCTGAAAACCATTCTAAACGTTTTTTGGTTCCTATAACCTCTTTTTCTCTCCAGTCAAAGTCCTGCCATGGTTCGGCCGAGGACATGAGGAACAGTCTTACCACGTCCGCTCCATGGATTTTAATGGCATCTTCCAGGAGGATGATGTTCCCCTTGGAGGAGGACATTTTGTTTCCCTCCAGTAGTCCCATTCCAAACACCACCACTCCCCTGGGTCTTTTTTCCTCGGGATATATGGCTGAATGGTGGAATATGTGGAATGAAAGGTGGTTTCCCACCAGGTCCTTGGCGGATAGCCTCCAGTCTAATGGGTACCAGTAGTTGAATTCTTCTTTCATACCCTCAGGTATGTTGGTTTTGGTGGTTGGTTTATCCAGGAATATGTGGTCGAAAAATTCTTCATCCAGTTCCTCCGGGTCTATGTTCTTAAGATGAGTGGCTATGGCATAGTAACTCATGTAAATGGTGGAGTCACTGAGTGGTTCTATCAACCACTGCGGGTCCCAGGGCAGGGGTGTTCCCAGTCCTATCCTACGGGCGCAGGCCCAGTCATGGAGCCAGTTGAGGTAATATTCGAAGTTGGGCCTTATCTCCGCAGGGATGGTTTTCATGTGGGAAAGGGTGTCCTGTGCAGTCTGGGTCCATTCTTCATCGGAATACTTAAGGAACCACTGGTTGTCCAGGATTTTAACCACACATTCTGTACCGCAACGGCAGATCACCGGTTTTTCTGCGAATTCGTGCATTATGTCCCCTTTGCCTTCTTCCAGGAGGGTTTCTTTAATGGCGTCCCTGGCTTCCGGTACCCTTAAACCAGAAAACCCAGTGACGTGTTCATCCATAACTCCCTTGGCGTGCTCCAGTTTGTACATTTCATTGGTGGCTTCCTTGAGTTTAGGGTCCTGCTGGCTTTTAACCCCCATTTGCTCAATCATCTCCACAGCCGGGTGCTGGCCAAATCCCTTAAGGGTTATGAGTCCTATTGGTTGTATATTTTCCACTTCTTCCTTTATTCCGTATTTTTCCAGGGTTTCAGAATCATTTTTAAGGTCTATCAAGGCAATGTAATCTGCTGGTGCGTGTGCCGGCACTGAATAAACCACGCCCGTAGCATAAGCCGGATCAACGAAGGAAGCCGGCAATATAATATGTTTTTCACCAGTTACCGGGTTTTCCACATGTTGCCCTATTAATCCTGGAGCATCCACTTCCCCTACCATCTCTAAACCGGTTTTCTGGTTTAAAAGGTTATCGTAGGCTTTTTTACTTACGATCCATTCCTCACCATCATTTTTAATCTTAACATACTCCTCATCCGGGTTCAACCATAGATTAGTAGCTCCGAAGAGAGTTTCTGGACGGAAAGTGGCCGCTACCAAATATGTTTCCCCCATTTTAAACTTGATGAGGGTTAATTCGTTAATGGCTACTCCTTCTCCTTCCAATAAGTCGTGGTCCCCTACGGGATTTTCATCATCGGGACAGTACTTTACCGGGTGGGCACCTCTTCGTACCAGCCCCTTTTGGTTGAGTTTGGCGAACTGCCAGGTTATGAATTTCTGGTAGTGGGGATCGATGGTGGTGAATTCACGTCTCCAGTCGATGGAATAACCCATATGAGTCATTACATCATGGTACTCTTCACTGAAGTATTTAACAATATAATGAGGGTCTGTAAATTTGTTAAGCGCTTCTTCAGGTACTTTATGGACGTTTTGATATATATCCAGGGTCCAGGGATCTCTTCTTTTGATACGCTTGGCTATGCCGATGACTGGAGCTCCAGTTACATGCCAGGCCATGGGAAATAGTACGTTGTATCCTTGCATCCTCTTAAAACGTGCGTAAACATCAGGAACTGTGTATGTACGGCCGTGGCCCACATGCATTGCTCCGCTGGGGTAGGGGTAAGCCACAGTCAGGAAAATTTTTTCCCGGTTATCAGGGTTGGATTGGAATAATTTTGATTTCTGCCATTTTTTCTGCCATTTATCCTCAATTTTTATGTCTGTCACTAAATCACCGCCATGAATAAATTTTAATCTGGTAAAAGTAAATTTATGATGGTTAACACTAATTTTTATTCAAATAATTACTAGATCCAATAAGTAAGCTCATTACTTCTACAGGGAGTTATCTAACCAGTCCAGATAGTCCGGTGATCCTTTCTTGATCTGGATCTCCAGGGCACATGGTGTCTGGTAGCTGTGGATTTCTCTAACCTTATCTATAACTTTATCCACCAAATGGGATCGGGTCTTCACCAGAAGGATAGATTCAACATCCTCCTCCAGTTTTCCCTCCCACCAGTAAATAGATCCCATATTAGATATTATATTAGCACAGGCCACTAGTTTCTCTTCTAACAGGACTCTGGCTATTTTTTTAGATTCTTCCTCTCCAGAAGTAGTGATATAAACCATAGAATACATTTTTACATCTCTTGATTTATCTCCTCGTTTTTAAATCTTAAATTCTCATTCTGGTAAAACAAGAACATTATCGGATTATTTTAGGTATGGGAGGCATTTTTGATTTGTGTTCAGCAGCACGCATCATGGAATTAACCCTAACCACTTCGTCCAGTTTTATCTGAAGTTTTTGAGCTACTTCTTCCTCTCCCATGCCCTGCTCAGTCATCAAGTACAGAATCTGGTCTAGAAGGTCATATTTAATCCCTAATTCTTCTTCATCAGTCTGCCCGGGCCATAAACCAGCAGTAGGGGCCTTGTGTAAGATACTGCCGCTGAGGCCCAGATATTCAGCAACTTTCTGAACATCAGTTTTGTACAGGCCGCCGATGGGGAGAATGTCCACCCCACCATCACCATACTTGGTGAAATAACCCACTAAAAGTTCGGTGCGATTACCAGTACCAACAACCAGCCGGTTCAGGGCATTGGCATGGTAATAAAGAATTAACATCCTCATTCGTGCCTTAAGATTTGCCCCAGCAAGTTGGTATTGCTCTGTGTCCGGAGAAGAACGGCAAATATTTTCCACAGGCTCCATAAGAGGATCTATGGGAATTACCCTGTGTTTTATGCCAATTTCCTCGGCCAGAGCCACGGCATCATCCACATCTTCCTGATTGGTGGTCTGACTGGGCAGGATCAATCCCAGTATTTTATCAGCATTCACCACTTGTGCACATAGTTTAACTGTGGCCGATGAATCTAACCCGCCACTAAGACCTACAACCAGTCCTTGCACCTTAGATTCTATCAAAGAACTTTCTATGAAACCCGATATCTCCCGGGATACTTTTTCCACATCCAAAACTGGTAAGATCTCCTTATTTTTGTCCATGTCATACACCGCATAATTTATTTATTGATAAACCTTATTAACGAGTTAATACCATATCAACGGCAACCAACACAACTAAAATCATGTTTAAGCTTTAAAATGGGATTTTGTCCCTTTTCTGACCTTTAACTGGTTTTTAAATTATTCTGTTATTTTATATGGGTCTTTCTTACATATGGATTTTACACAATTTTTATATAACCCCATGGTTTAAGTAAGATAATCTCATAGAAACATTTAACTTGGAAAGATGGAGATTTAAATATTTAAGTTTATTTTAGGCTTTTTGCGATCCTAGAATAAATAATGGAGGCAAGTATAATGGCAATTAAAGACCTTTTCCATTTTAATAAAGGAAAAACAACATTCGTATTTATCGGAGGGAAAGGAGGAGTGGGTAAAACTACCGTGTCCGCCTCAACCGCTTTATGGTTGGCTGATCAAGGTAAAAAAACCCTGGTAATCTCAACAGATCCTGCACACTCCCTTTCTGACTCTTTAGAAAGACACTTGGAACATGACCCCATCCCCATCGGTGAAAATCTGTGGGCAGCTGAAATTGATCCCGAAGTAGCCATGCAGGACTATCAGGTCAAAATGAAGGAACAACAGGCCCTTAACCCTGGTATGGATATGGGAATGATGGAGGACCAGATGGAAATGGCCACCATGTCCCCCGGAATTGACGAAGCAGCGGCCTTTGACAAGTTCCTACAGTACATGACCACCGATGAGTATGATGTGGTGGTTTTTGACACCGCACCAACCGGTCACACCCTGAGACTTCTCTCTTTCCCGGAAATGATGGATAGCTGGGTAGGGAAGATGATCAAGGTTAGGAGACAGATCGGAAGCATGGCCAAGGCCTTCAAGAACATCATGCCCTTCATGGGAGATGAAGAAGAAGAGGACAAAGCCCTGGAAGATATGGAAGCAACTAAAAAACAGATACGCGCTGCCAGGGAAGTTATGGCCGATCCGGAACGAACATCCTTTAAGATGGTGGTTATTCCGGAGGAAATGTCCATCTACGAATCTGAAAGAGCCATGGAAGCACTGGAAAAGAATAACATGAACACTGATGCCGTTATTGTTAACCAGATCCAGCCAGAAGAAGCAGACTGTGATTTCTGCCGTGCACGACGTCAGATTCAGCAAAAAAGGATGGAAAGTATCCGCCAGAAATTTGGTAATCAGGTGGTGGCGGAGATACCCCTGTTCCGTGAGGAAATCAAGGGTACGGATAAACTGCGTGAAGTAGGTAAAATTTTATACGGGGAGTCTTAAAAAGCTTCCTAAATCTTTTATTTTTAAAAACATACTCTTTTTCCCCATTAAGTCCACTATTCTTAAATTTATGTTCTACCAATGAACTTTGAATTGAAAAATCAGTTAAAACTTATTTTAAGTAATAAATGTGTCGAAAAAGAGTTTGATGCTTTATTAAAGTGGACACTTTATTTAATATAGGATATTCCTATTAAAAAGGGATATAAAAATGGATATTCTTTCTTATTTAAAAGTAATTTAGGACTCTAGAGTTATATTCGACTCTAGAGTGAAAAAATTTTAAAGGCATTCTGAATGAACCCGGAGAGAGCCCGTTCATAGTTAAACCAGCCCTGTTCATAATGTTTGGTCTGGGTGATCATGAAGGTGTAGGAATATATGGAGAGCCCGAATGCCCGGTAGCTAATATCCCTTCCCGGGAGGTGTTTTTCCATACATTTACTCAGGTATTCCACAAATACTTCCCGCATGGGGTCATCTTTCTGGGTACTGGATAACAGTATGAATTCATAGTTTTTTTCGGCAATCCCCGCCATATCTGTAATTAAAGTGGTTAAAAATACCTCTTCATCGGTAGATATATTGGCTTCCAGGGCTTTAGTCATGTCGGCTTTAACTTTTTCAATATTATGGATTAAAACACTGTTAAAAAGATTTTCTTTTGTTTTAAACTTTCTAAATAACGTTAATTCACTGAAACCTGCTTTCTGTGCTATAAGCCTAGTTGTAGCACCTTTATAACCTTTTTCAGCAAATATTTCCAGAGCGGCATCTAAAAATTTCTGTTCTGTTTTACTAACCATGTTCACATGCAACCATCAAATTCATCTAAACTTCTAGGGCATTTCCATCTTGACAGAAGTGTTTTTTTAGTTGAAGAGCATGCTATTTCAACACATCCATCTTTTAGATGATAAACATCCCTTAAAAAGATTTTAACTAATAATTATAGGAATTTCTGGACTTTTAACTAACCCTATCCAGTTTTTAAATGTTCTTTTTAGGTAACTATTAACTTATACCTTTAAAAATAATTTCCCAAAAATCAATTTTAACCATGTTTATATATGGCTGGAATCAAAGTTATTAGTCTTATAAATTAATTGGGAAATTTATTAAAGAGTTTAATTAATCATCATCATGAAACAGCATTATTCACTGCCAGATAAGATAAATCAGCGGCTTTATTCAAGCATTGCTGTATATCTTCATTATCACCAGTTTTTAACCAGTCCTCCCATGAATTCCCACTCATCTGACTGCACACTGCCAATTCACCATTCACATCACCGGTTTTTGTGAGGTGGGGTGTTAAAAATATGGCCTGTAACTCCAATTTGGTGTGCTGGTAACCGGAGTGTCCCCCTCCCGAGTGGGGCGGGCACACACTATCAGAAATGTAATGGGTTGCCACCCCAAAACAGTAGCTGGCCTGATTGTAATCCTCATTTAGATAATACTCCCTGCCTTTTCCAAGCCAATAATTTATTTTTTCCTGACTATCAGGGTAATGATGATACTCATAGTCCATGAACTTGTAATCAGGGTCATCCGCCCCGTCAAGCATTTTATCCAGGTCTAAATTCTTCTGTGCATCTGCGGGAAGGGTGTTATAAACTTCTTCAACTATAGCATAATGGTTGGGTGCTCCCCAAGCAGACACTGGTTGGAGTACTGCTAAAAATGTTAAAGAAGTGAGAATTAACATTATCAGGTTTTTATTCATAGTTCCTCGGACACCGATGATTATGGTGATAGATTAAACTCCCAAGAAAAGGGCTAAAGTGATGTGTAGTAAGTACCCATATTTAAATATGTGTGTGGATCTGGTTACTTAATATAGTACCCTATCCCCTATTAAATGTAATAAAACAAATTAATCAAATCGCCGTCACCGGTGGAACTAAAATGCATGGAAAATCTTGTCCAGTACATCAAAATCACATCCCCACCTGGAAAAGATATATTAGAGGTTTTTTACGTGTAATTATCCTCATCAATGCACTGTACCAGGTTCTTTTTGGTGAGGTTTTCTTCGGGTTTCTAGCACTGGCAGCCCTTACCATCCTGCTAATTCCCCGGTTTTTTACTAAAAACCGGGTTTGTGTCGTTCCTGTTGATATCGAGATACTGTTTCTAATTGTAATATTTTTTGAGCTGATTGTGGCGGATGCATATAATTTCTACAGCTTAATACCTTACTATGATAAGTTCATGCATTTATTAGTCTCCTTCATTGTGGGAATTGTGGGCATGATGATTATTTACACCTTCTACGCCCTGGGAAAGCTCCAGGCCAGCACCGGAGTGATGTTCTCCTTAATTGTTTTAATAACTATGGGACTGGGGGCTGGTCTGGAAATGGCTGAATACTTCTACGATCAAATTCTTTACCCATTAATTGGCCCATATTTACCCACTGGACTTACACAGGGGTCCATGATTGCTTCACCGCTGGTAGATACCATGGAAGACTTGTACGTAGACACCCTGGGAGGTATACTGGGGGCGGCAATGGGAATTATCCTGATAAAAAGAGAAGAAATGAAAGGCAAAGAATTGGAAGTTATAGATGAATTGGAAGCCCTTGCCTCGGAAAAAGATGAACCATAGAAAGCTATAGTGTTTATTCACGAGAATTACCCGAAAAAAAGAATAGCCAGGAATGGAGTAGATTAGTGGAAAATAGGAGAAAATCGTGGAAAAGTACTGAATAACTTAGTGGAATATTACAGGATAAAGCCGAGTTAGATAAAATGAATTACAAAGAAATTCGAAACTTTTTAGTGGCTCTAGTGGTGTTCCTGGTTATCGTACTGACATTCCGATTGATAGCCGATCTTATGGGTGAAACTTCACCCACAGGACCCATTAAAATTTTTTCCTGGATTGCTGGTTCACTGGTTGCCCTGGAAGTATGGGAAATGATATCCAGATAGAACCTGAATTACTGGTAATTGGTATAAAATAAGTGATATCCTCAAAATGAAATCTAACTAAAAATAGTAAGTTATGGTGATGTAAATGTTAATAAAATCCCTTAATAAATGTAATTACACCCAGGTAGTGGATAAAACCGTGCTGTGTGAGCTTCTGCATCCTAAAAATCAAAATATTGAAATGGGTTGCAGCATTGCCCATGCCATCATAGAACCAGGTAAAGCCTCCTTACCCCACAAACTGAATAAATCGGTGGAAATTTATTATATGCTGGAGGGGGAAGGCGAAATGCACATTGATAGTGAATCCGCCTTAGTTAAACCGGGTGACGCTATTTACATCCCTCCAGGATCGTCTCAGTGGATTGAGAACCACGGTGATGATCCTTTGAAGTTTCTGTGCGTGGTAACTCCACCCTGGCAGGAAAATGACGAAGAAATATGTGATTAACTGGAAAGCTCTTGTGAACGAGTGGAAAAACCTAGTAAACCACCATCACGCAGAGGTAACTGAACTCCATATATGCTATTTCTCTTAGATTTCCAGTAACTATTCTTTCATCAGGATAACTGAGACGTTCACACACTGAAACCTTCCTTTCAGGGTTTGTTCCTTCATCAATTAAAAACTGTGCCAGTTTCTCCACCCTAAAATCAGGTAAAACCATGGTTGGCTTTCCATTATCCACATAATCCAATATTACCTGTGAGTTTCCCTTACCGTGGAGGGTGAGCAGGTTTATCTCATCCCATGGTAACTGGAGCCGGGCCGCGGCCAGTTGCAGCGAACTGATACCGGGAATTACCTCCAGATCCAGGTCTTCCCGTAGTTTCAGTATGGGTTTTAGAACTCCCGAGAATCCCGGGTCTCCGGTGGAAAGGATGGCTACGTTTCTACCTTCATCCACCAGGGAAATTGATTTTTTCATCATTTCATCCATATTCCGTGCCCGGAGTACCAGTGTTTCCCCTGCAAATCCCGGGAACAAATCCAGGGCCCTTTGACTCCCCACCAGCACATCAACAGAGTTTGCGCATTCTATGGCTGCCTTGGTTAAGTAATCACTGGATCCTGGCCCTATTCCCACCAAATAAAGTTTTGACATGTGAATTGCTCCTTAACATTAAACATAAACCGCTAATATAATGTACAATTTATGTTTAATCCTGATTATAAATAGAATATGATATTTGGCATGAGTTTTTGATGTCAATAAATTTTGTGATGTACCCTTAAAGTTCTCCCCATAAATCTTTAAACTGGTGAGGTAAAAGAGACTAGTAGTGATTATTATGCTCCAGATTGCAGTTACCGGAAAGCCCAACGTGGGCAAATCATCTTTTTTCAACGCAGCCACCTTATCAGAGGCCGAAGTAGCCAGTTACCCATTTACCACCATCGATGTCAACAAAGCAGTGACCCACGTGGTTAAACCATGTCCCTGCCAGGAACTGGAGGTGGAATGTAACCCAAGAAACTCCCAGTGCCTAGAAGGCCAGCGCCTAATACCAGTGGAGTTGTTAGATGTGGCCGGACTGGTACCCGGAGCCCATGAAGGCCGGGGATTGGGTAACAAATTTCTGGATGACCTGCGCCAGGCCAGAGTGTTCATCCATGTCATTGATGCCTCGGGATCCACTGATGAAGAGGGCCGGCCCTGTGAGGCAGGTAACCATGACCCCATGGAGGATGTGGATTTCCTGCAGCACGAGATAACCATGTGGCTCTTTGGAATACTCCATAAAAACTGGAACCGCCTGGTGAGAAAGGCCCTGTCAGAGAAACTGGACATTGCCAAAGTAATAGCTGAACAGCTCAGTGGTGCCGGTATCATGGCGGAAGATGTGCTGGAAGCTAAAAGGGCAATCACTAAGGAGTATAAGGACTGGGAAGATGAAGATATGATCCTTCTCCTGGACAATCTCCTTAAAATCGCCAAACCCATGATGATCGTGGCCAACAAGGCCGATCTTCCCCACGCCGAGGAGAACATCCAGAGACTTAAAGAAAAATATGATAACGTGGTGCCCGCATCAGCCGAGGCAGAACTGGCCCTGAGCAGAGCGGCAGAAGCAGGATTAATCAAATACACCTCGGGAGAAGATGACTTTGAAATATTGCAGGCAGATAAGCTGAGTCCGCAGCAGTTAAAGGCCCTGGAGTACATTCGGGAAAATGTTCTCCAGAAATACGGGGGCACTGGAGTCCAGGAAGCCCTTAACCAGGCCATTTTCAACCTTCTGGATATGATCGTGGTTTACCCGGTAGAAGATGAACACAAACTCTCTGATCAGAATGGAAACGTACTACCTGATGCACTGCTCATACCTCGTGGTTCTAAACCAAGGGATATGGCATTCCTAATTCACACCGATATTGGTGAGGGTTTCATGCACGCCATTGACGCCCGGAGCTGCCGTAGGGTGTCCAGTGACCATGAACTCCAGGATGGGGATATAATTAGTATAATTACACGCTAGAAATGACATAATAAAGTGTTGTATCCCCCGTGGACTTGAATTCGGTTATAGTTTACTACCACCCTTCTATTTTTTTTACTTCTTCCAGTAATCCAATACACTCTGTTATTTCCTTAGTAGGTTCTAACCCCTCCAGTATAGATATAACTTGGTTAATTCTGGCTATACTTCCAATATTCATCATTTCTTCTTTTTCTAATTCAATATTTTCAAAACCCTTGAGTTTTACCATGCTGTCCCCTCTTTTTTAATTATATAACCTGAAATTCATTTTTATTCCCTATAATTCTCAGAAGCTCCAATACTCCTATTGATCACGTTATTAACCTGGAACTTTATGCATCGGGCTACTAAAATTCCGTATTGAAAAAGAATATGTGGAGGATGAGGTCTTAAAAAGCTCCTCCCCCACCTCCAATATCCCCTCCACCTATGTCACCCACTCCTCCGAAGTCTCCACCAGAACCGGATGTGGCCGTGGTGATGCCGGTATCCAGGGATGAGGAGAGGAGAGCATATCCCCCGTAGTAATGGAACAGGTAGATGTCACTGCCTTCCAGCTGGTCACTGGGGAGGTACAGTTCCATGGCCTTTTTGACAGCCTCCGCTGCTCCCAGGGCTGTGGCGTAGACCAGGTACTTGTTCCAGATGGCCACTGACTCCGGAGGGTATTCCTTTATCAGGCTGAAATCCTGGATATACTTCTTGAAATTGTGCCATTTGGCATCGTATTCTTCGCCGTAGGTGGTCCACTGCCCCCCTACCTTCTGGGGCAGGAGCAGGGAAATGATGGAAACTAGTCCCAGCACTATGGATGCTACTAACGCATAACTAGCCGCAGGGAGAGGGTCAGTTATGGTGAAGAAGAACACAATACCCGCCACTACAATCCCCACTATTCCGAAGATCTTCAGGTAGGTGTCGCCCTTCTTATTGAATATCTTACCCAACTGGTCATCAGTGAGGTATTCATCTTTTATACCTGCTCTCCAGTCCATATAAGTTTCTCGGAAGGATTTAGCAGTTTCTCGGTTCGATAAATCTGCAGATATCTGATCTAGAGATATAAGGCCTTCGTCCGCAAATTCTTCCAGGAAATTCAAAACATCCTGCTCAAATCCTTTGAGTGTGGATTTATCCTTTCCTGGGTTGACCTTCAGGAACAGGGAATCATCGAATCCATATCCTTCCTGGGATGAGGGTTCTTTTTCTATTAAAAGATATTTCCGGTCAATGAGATCCATTATGGTGGCTTTAAATCCATCCATATCCGGTTCTCCTATTTTTTTGGAGAACCCCGGACCACATATGGCATTCACCAGAGCCGGCGGATCATCCGTAGGGATATCCCGCTCGTATTCGGCCTGATAATCTATTTTTGGTTCTCTTCCATAACGGAAATAGATAATCACAGGTATGAAAATACCCAGTAACATTAAAAGGGCTAGAATTGAGTATAGAGTGCCTTTGAAGTTTAGCTGGTTCTGGTAGTTATTCTGTATCTGTTCTATCTGGTTCAGGGCATCCTGGTTTAGGATGGTACCGTTGGTGGGATTGGAAGAGAACTGACCTTTGGGTAGGGCCATCCTCACTTCGAAATAATCTCCAGAAGGGACCGTCTTACTGGTTACCTCCAGAGTGTTGCCCTGCCAACTGGAATTTTTGGCATAGTAGGGTGGATTTAGCCAGTATTTCACACCATCACTGGAAGGGGCATGAATTCTGGCATTAAGCTGACCTATATCCACGTCCCAGTTTTCTCCCACCAGCTTATACTGTAATTCAACTATATCATTGTAAAAACGGAGCACATGGGATAAATCATATTCCAGGGTGACATCCACATCTTTACTGGTAATGGGAGTAGTTTTTGCCGCATCAGAGTAGAGATATATTTTGATCCGTTTGCTGGTGCCCTGATCAATGATTTCCGGACTGGAATAAGCACCATTCGTGGAAACTTTCAAATTCTGTAGAATTTGTCCATTTTTTAAGGGTATATCCCGGTACACTCCATTGTAGGTTCCTGAAAATGAGTAATGGATGGTTTCCTTAACATGGATGGAACCCTCGTTCTGCAGGAAGAGGTCCATGTCCAGGGAAGGTATGGAATAACTCCGATCTTCGGCAAAGGCCAATCCTGAAAAGGAAATTAAAATAAGGGATATAAGGACTGTCCGGATAATGAAGTTCTTTTTATCCAATGGCAATTCCTCCCCAATTTTAGAATTCTACTTTAGGGACTTCCCTTTTGGTCTCTTCGATTTCAAAGAACTCTTCTTCCTGGAAGTTGAAGAGAGAGGCAATGATGTTACTGGGCACCATCTGGCATTTGTTGTTGTACATCAGGACGGTGTCGTTGTAAAACTGCCGGGAATAGGCTATCTTGTTTTCAGTTTCCTCCAGCTGACCTTGGAGCTCCCGGAAGTTTTCACTGGCCTTTAGATCAGGATAGTTCTCAGCCACAGCAAAGAGGCTTTTCAGAGTTTCAGTTAATACATTGTTGGCCTCTGCTGTTTCCTGGACTGTTTTAGCATTCATCAATCCAGCCCGGGCCGCAGTTACGTTTTCGAATACGGTTTTCTCGTGTTTAGCATATCCTTTAACTGTTTCCACCAGGTTGGGAATGAGGTCTGCCCTCCGGTTCAGTTGGACATCGATCTGAGACCAGGCATTTTTAACCCGGTTTCTAAGTTTAACCAAGCTGTTGTAAAGGTATACAAACACTACCACTATTAAAATTATTATAACTAAAATTATTAGTTCGATTATCATTTCATTCACCATGTAGCTTCAGTTGTTCTTAACTCGTGTGTAATTGTCCTTAATATAATTTTGGTAAAACACCGATGTGAGGAGTAAGGGAAAAATAGAACTCGGATGGTTTCACCAGTCCCAGTAAATCATACCCATTCTACTTTTTTAACAAAATATGTTATTAGGCTCTATTAAATTCTTTTTAAAAAGTTATTTGACCTTTTGATTGGGATTTATATTCTTTTAACCCCTTAAAAATGCTCAAATTTTATATCACTCCAGTGACATAATGATACACCGTACTAGAAATGTTACCAGACAGAGAGGTAAGTTTCAAGTGTAAAAATGACAATCAATGAACTCCCTCCTGAAGATGTATTTGGAGAATTAAACTCTTATAAGAATGGATTATCTACTGATGAGGCCCAAAAGAGGCTTGAAAAATATGGGCCCAATCAGATTGAGGAAATTAAGAAAAAACCGGTTATTTTTAAGTTTTTAGCCAATCTTTATCAGCTTCTGGCTCTGTTGTTATGGGCTGCCAGTGGGCTGGCTTTTTTAAGTGGTACTCCCCAGTTGGGGTTGGCCATTATCGCCGTCATTATCATCAATGCTGTTTTTAGTTTCTGGCAGGAATACAAGGCTGAACAGGCACTGGAAGCCCTTAAGAATATACTCCCATCCACAGCCAAGGTGATCCGGGATAATGAGAAAAAGGAGATATTATCTGCCCAGCTGGTTCCCGGTGATCTGCTGGTGCTGGAGGAGGGAGATAACATCTCGGCCGATGCTCGTCTGGTGGAGGCCAACCAGATGAAGGTGGATATTTCCACCTTAACCGGTGAATCCAAACCAGTACGGAAATTCTCCCACGAAACCAGGGCCGGCGATCATGCCTTTGTGGAGATGGGTAATCTGGTATTTGCCGGAACCAGTGTGGTTTCTGGCTCGGGAAAGGCGGTGCTATTTGCTACTGGCCGAGATACCGAGTTCAACCAGATAGCCAGTTTAACCCAGGAGTTCAACCCGGAAGCCAGCCCCTTGCAGAAGGAACTGGCCAGAGTAACCCGCATCATAGCTTCCGTGGCCATATTGCTGGGAGTTATTCTCTTTGCCGTGAATCTGTGGGTGGTTAAACTCCCCCTTTCCGTGGCCTTCATATTTGCCATTGGCCTGACCGTGGCCAATGTTCCAGAAGGATTGCTCCCCACAGTCACCCTGGCCCTGGCGGCCTCGGTGCAAAAGATGGTTCGCAAAAATGCCCTTATAAAACGTTTATCCAGTGTGGAAACCCTGGGATCCACCAATATCATCTGTACTGATAAAACCGGGACGTTGACCAAGAATGAGATGACAGTGCGTAAGATCTGGTTACCCTGCCAGATAATCGAGGTTACAGGGGCTGGATATTCCCCGGAAGGGGAGTTTTTACACCACGAAAATCCGATAAACCATGATGAAATCCGGGAACTCAAACTTCTCATGCGATCGGCCACCTTCTGCAATGATTCCAGACTGGTGGAACCAGAGCAGGAGGGAGGAAAATGGAAGATCATTGGTGATCCCACGGAAGCTTCCCTGCTGGTAGCTGCCCGTAAAAGTGGTTTTAACTGGGAAGAGGAGATGAAAGAGAAACCAAGAATACTGGAGCTACCCTTCGATTCTCAACGGAAATCCATGACCAGTATCCACCAGGAGGAAGGTAAACAGGTGGCCTATGTTAAGGGAGCCCCTAAAAAAATAATCAAACTTTCACCCCTGATCTCTGATGATGGTACGGTAAGGCCCTTCACTGACCGGGAAAAGGAGAAAGTATTTAAAATACACGATAAGCTGGCTGCTTCTGGGCTGCGTATTCTGGCCATGGCTTACCGTGACCTTCCACCTGGTTTTGATGATTACCAGACTGGTAGTGTTGAACAGGAGCTGGTATTTCTGGGTATGATGGCCATGCAGGATCCACCCCGTCCTGAAGTTAAACCCGCGGTCGAGGATTGTCATAAAGCAGGCATCAGTATCATCATGATCACCGGGGATTATGGTTTAACTGCCCAGGCCATTGCCCAAGAAGTGGGAATTGTAAGTCAGGCCTGCCGTATTGTCAAGGGGAAAGAATTGGACCAGATGAGTGATGATGAAGTCCAGGAAATTCTGCAGGGGGATTGTAACGTGATCTTTGCCCGGGCAGTACCCGAGCATAAAATGCGCATAGCCAGTATACTGGAGGGAATGGATGAAATTGTGGCCATGACTGGTGATGGGGTGAATGATGCTCCGGCCCTTCGCAAGGCAGATATAGGGGTGGCCATGGGGATTACTGGTACTGATGTGGCCAAGGAAGCTGCGGATATGATACTCACCGATGATAATTTCGCCACCATTGTGGAGGCCATTAAGGAGGGCCGTACCATCTATGAAAATATCCGCAAATTCATCACCTATATTTTCTCCCACGAAACAGCGGAGATAGCTCCCTTCGTTATGATGGTCCTCTTCAGGATTCCTTTACCAATTACCGTCATGCAGATCCTAGCCATCGACCTGGGAACAGACACTGTGCCTGCCCTAGCTCTGGGTGTGGGTCCTTCTGAGTCCGATGTCATGGATCGGCCACCACGACCCCGCAGCGAACGTCTACTGAACCTGGGAGTCATATTCAGAGGTTATGTTTTTCTGGGGGTGATTGAGGCTGCCCTGGTGATGTCTGGATTTTTCTGGGTTCTGCTGAGCAGTGGCTGGGCCTGGGGCCAACAACTCTCATTCACTGACCCAGTTTACCTTAAAGCCACCAGCATGGTCTTTGCCGGAATAGTTCTGGCCCAGATGGGAAACCTCCTGGCCTGCCAGACCAACCGGACTTCGGTACTGGAAGTTGGAATCTTCAAAAACCGGTGGATTCTAAGGGGAATAGCCTTTTCAGTGGCAATTCTCCTGGCTATTATTTATATTCCTCCACTTCAGGAATTATTTGGAACAACCGCCCTGGGATTGACCGAATGGATTTACTTACTTACCTTTGTACCGGTAATGTTCCTGGCGGACGAACTACGCAAGTATATAGTTAGAAAAAGGGTTTAAATTTATTATAACCTGAATTAAAGGCACTTACATTAATAAAAACTAATTATATTGGTTAACCTTTCAATTTGCACATGCAGTATAGTAATGTTCTATGATAAACCATATTAGGTAGAAATAAAAAAAATCGAATACAAGCGTGGCCTTTGTTAAACCATGCACATAACATATACCAATAATTGCGGGGAGGAGAAAATAATGAAAGGGCGAATTATTCTTATATCAATTTTAGTATTTGTTTTTATGTCATTTCCAGTTGTTTGGGCCAATGAAGATTCCGTTGGAGAATCCAATTCCCAGATAAGCTCACAAAATGTGGCCAGCCTGGCACCACTATTGAAAAGTAGCAGCAGCGGCAGTAAGAGCAGTAGTTCCAGTTCTTCCAGTAAGACCAAGGTGAAGGATGGGGATGACGATGATACCACAGCCACTAACGAAACCGACGACTCTAACGGAGGTTTTCCATGGTGGATAATAGCAATCATAGTGATAGTTATCCTGGGAATCATAGGATTCATAGTATGGTATCTTTTCCTACGCTGAAAACCCTGATAAACCAACTGGAGACCTAAATGTTCGTACTTCTAAGGGTACTCAGAAAAAGCATACCACTGGTAGCAAAACAACGGTTAACCTGGATTTTAATTCTGGTTCTCTGCATAATTGCCTACGGAACCCTGGGCTTTCATTTCATCGAAGGACAATCATGGACTGTGTCTTTATACTGGACCTTTGTAACCATAGGAACCGTAGGATATGGAGATTACAGTCCCAAAACTTCTCTGGGAATGTTTTTCGCCATTAGTCTGATTGTTCTGGGTATAGGAACCTTTGCCCTGGCAGTAGAGTCCCTGGTAAACCTGATCTTCAAAAGACAACAAATGAGAATTATGGGGCTGATAAGTGTGGAACGATCTAAACACATAGTTATATGCGGATGGACCGAAAGTACAGAGGAATGTATTAAAGAAATAGGGAAAAGTGGGGAAATATTTGTACTGGATGAAGATGAACAGGTCCGTAAAAACGCGTTGAAAAACGGGGCCAACTTCGTTCACGGTGATCCCACCCGTATCAAGGATCTGGAAAAAGCTAACGTTAAAGGTGCCCAGGCCGTTATCGTGGACATGGAATCGGATTCAAAGACTATCCACTGCATTTTGAGCATCCGCAAAGTGGATAAGAAGGTGAGGGTGGTGGCTGAAGCCCAGCGCTATGAAAATATTGAACAGATTAAACTGGCCGGGGCCAGTCAGGTGATCTCACCATTCGTAATATCCGGGCGCCTTATGTACAAGAGCATTGACGATGGTTACGAGGCCATGTTCGTACAGGATGTTCTGGCTGAACACAGTAGCCGGGAGATGAAGGAAGTTAAAATAAGTCCAGAAAGCCAGTTCAACGGTTTAACCCTGTTAGAGGCTGATATTCACGAGAGAACCGGAGTAGTGGTGGTGGGAGTGGGTCGTGACGGAGACCTGATCATTGACCCGCCCCGTGATTACACTCTTGAAACCGGGGATGTGGTTCTGGGTATTGGTAAAGTGGAAGAATTCGAAAAATTGGAGAATATTAAGGTAACTTGAGTAAGGAGAATGAATAAAAGGAGAATGAATAAAATAAGGTTTAACCCTTATTAGGCTTAACCCTTATTTTTACCTTTTTTAATGGTTCTAATTCCAGTTCTTTTTTCTGATAGGTTAAAGTAAAGGAATAGGCAATTATCAGCACATTTGCCTGTTCTGCTTGGTGCAGGGCCTGGGAAAAACCAGGGTCCATCTCCCAGTTGGGTGAAAATATCTGGGCATCCTCACGGGGAATTAAAAATAACACCGCAGAGTTTATACCCTCTTTTTTGGCTTTAATAAGCTCCTCCAAGTGTCTTTTTCCCCGGGTGGTGGGTGCATCCGGGAACCGGGCCCACCCCTCCTCAACCAGGGTGCAGCCCTTCACTTCCATTAGCATCTTATTTTTTGCATTTACCTCAACATCCTGTGTTTCTCCGTCATGTGCCGGAATTTCTTTAATGGTTGGGCAGGTAAGTAAAAAATCAATACGGCTCTGGCCAAAGGTGTATTCCCTTTTTTCCACACTGTAATCTGATAATTCTGGTATCTTCCCTAATTCTATTAATTCTCCAGCCAGGTCACTGTGGAAACCGGAGTTAATTAACACCCATATTCCCTCGCTCCAGACAGCGATAACATCGTACTTGGTTTTGCGTGACTCCGGGTTTAGAGCTGGCCGTAAAAGTAGTTTAACCCCCGGGATTAAGAGCTCTTTTAACCTTCCAGGGTCTCTTAAATGGGCTTTATCCTCGGTTGAAGATGTTTGGAAGGTTACGGTGAAACGATTGGGTCGGTCTTTGAATTTTCCTTCCATTATATTCGATATTTTCATCTTATCCCTATTTTTTGTGTCTTAATCCTAAATCTGACCATTATATCCAATGTATCCTGTAATTTAGTGAGTAATCAAAGGGAATCCTCCCCCACTACCCTTAATGATAGCCCCCTACTAACTTAAAGGGATAAACCATCCACTGTCCTCAAGAATTCAGTGGCGTGGTCCAGTGTTTCATTGAAGGAAGCATAAGTGTAAGTTTCATAAACCATGGCCGGTGTTCCGGAGTTAATGATAGGAATGGTCACGTAAGGACCACTGGTAGGGCCACCGTCAAAGGGAGGGCGGTAAAAAACCAGCCAGGGTATTTTACTCACAATAAGATGGGCCAATAGTAAAGAACGGCTGTCATCGGCAGGCACTGAAATAAACCTGGTTTCGGGGTAATCCCCTCGGGTGGAGTGTACATCAACCACCAAGTCATAGTCCTCCTTTATAATATCCGGCACAGCATAATCCCGGGCTAGTTCCTGACCATGAATTCTACCCTGATTGTAGTCATCCCGATCCCGGGTTACGGTGATCTGATAAATGTAGTAAGCATGCTTAAGTGACTGTTCGTTGGTTACCGCAGTCATCATGGCCTGGTGGGCCTGAACTTCCATGGGGTGAACCCCCATCACATAGGCCACCTTTACCGGTGATTTGGTATTGCCATAAGGACCATAACGGACCACAAAACCATCGTCACGCTCCCCTAAAAATTTGACCTTGGATACACTACTCCCTGCAGTGTAATTATCCGCATCAGAAATGTTGTAATTGTAAGAAATCCCACTTAAACTGGTTGTTGTTCCCACAACCATTACTATTAGCATTATAAAAATTAAAAACCATTGTTCTCTGCCCATATCGCGTCCCCCATAACAAATGCCCATTAATCAGTGAATATAAATGTTCATTGTATGAATGATTCTATTTAGATGTGTTTAATTCCGTTAATATGGATTATACTCCATATTTATCTGTGGTTATCCCGGCATTGTGTCTGAGATTTAACTTTATTATAGTGGCATTAGTTATATGGTTAATGTTAATGAAAATGTGTGACCAGTCAAACTGTGATTAATCTGACTGGAATCTTAAAAATTATAGAGGTGATTTACTTGCATCCCCGACCTAGCCCCATTGCCGCATCCCTTTACACTCTCCGAGATTTGAACGCCGATGTTATCATTCTACACGGCCCCCATGGTTGTTGTTTCCGTACAGGCCGCCTTCTGGAAAATGATGGAGTGAGGGTGGTGACCACCGCCATGTCGGAAAACGATTTCATATTTGGTGCAGCGGAAAAACTGGAAGAAACACTCCACGAAGTGGAAGAACTTTTCCACCCCCAGCTGGTGGGGGTGGTGGGTACCTGTGCCAGTATGATCATTGGGGAAGACATGCAGGAAGCAGTGAACAACGCCGGGATCCCGGCCAAAGTCCTTACTGTTGAGTCCCACGGTGGTTTAAGTGAAGGAGATAACACGGAAGGTGCCATTGCTGTCCTGGAAGCTGCTCAGCGAGAAGGAGTGATCCCCGCCGAGGAAACGAAAAGGCAAACCAGGATGCTGAAAAAGGCCACTGAAATTGAAAAAACCAGGGGCATGGCTCAGGGCAAGTATATCGCCCCATCCTATGGTGATGACAAAGAAGAAGTGGCCAGTATACTTTTAGAGGCCCTGGAAAGAGGGGATAAAATTGCCCTGGTGCTCAACGCCAAGAAAGAAACCTCCTATCTCTTCGCCGACCTTCTGAAAATACCCTTTAAAGAGGTTTGCCCCGGGAACAAACCAGCCATAATTGCCAATTTAGACCCCGCGGTTGGTCTTCCCCGCATCCGGCAACACGCCCAGAACATCCACCAGGAACTGGGAGAAACAGGTCAGAAAGTCGAATCAATAACTGGAGGACTGGATGAATATCCAGTAACTGGAGAACGTGCCGTTGAATTTTTAGAAAAAGAAGACTTCGATCTGGTGGTAGTCGCCGGAGTGCCCCACGCCCTTCCCATCGAAAAATTAGACATCCCCTCTATTGCCATTACTGATGGTCCCCGTTTAGTAGAGCCACTTAAAAAATTAGGATACACTTGGGTGGTCACTGAACTCGATGCCCACGCCAAAACACTGGGAACTGATAAGATAGTTGAATCTGATTTTGGAAGTGTTTTAAGGGCGAAAATTAGCGATAAAAAATCTCCTAACCCGACCTGATCGTGGTGGTGATGGTCAGTTGGTGAATTTTATATATAACTGCGTAGTAATATAGCCCATAAATAAATGATTAGACTGTGATTAAAAATCGTGATTATGATTCAGAGATAAATTTGATTAAAAGATAACAGATTAAAAACTGTGGTGATGATTATGACCAGTACAGTAGGTATGATACTCTGCGGAGGATTTGGGAAACGTTTAAGGCCCCTCACGGAAAGAGTGCCCAAACCCCTCATTGAAATTAAGGATGATTACACTATTCTAGATAAACAACTCTTCGACTTCAAAAACGCTGGTGTTAACCAGGTTTACCTCTTGACCGGTTTTTTAAGTGATAAAATTCAAGAGAGATTTGGTGAAGACTACATGGGCGTTAAAATAGAGTATGTGGAAGAAGATAAACCACTGGGAACTCTTAATGCCATAAGGTTAGGAATGGAAGCTGTTGGTCCTGGAAAACAATGCATTATACGCAACGGAGATGTAGTGGCTGATCTTAACATTAAAAAAATGATTGAAACTGGTGAAAAATCCGACCACCCCCTATCCATATTTATCACCCGCATGGTTTCCCCCTACGGCATAGTGGAAATCAGCGGCGATCGATTAGTATCTTTCAAGGAAAAACCAGTTTTAGATTACTACATAAATGGAGGAGTGTACTTCTCCAAGGGAGAAATTAACTTTGGGGACTTTGATGTAGGGGATATTGAAAAAACGGTTTTCCCCATGTACGCCAAAAGTAACCAGTTGGGTTACTACCAGGAAGATGGCCTGTTCTGGATGGCCATAGACACCTCCAAGGAACTGGAGGAAATCCGTAAAGAGTACAAAAACCGTGAAGATAAACCATGGGGATACGAAAAAATCCTGATAAACACTGAAAAATACTTAACCAAGGAGTTATTCATCAGGGAAGGTTATCAGACCTCTTACCACCACCACCCCCACAAGGATGAAACCATGTACATCCTCAGTGGAGCAGGATACATAGAATTTGAAGACCGTAAAGAGTATTTCGGTAAAAACGACACCATTCGGATCAAGCCCCTGGAAAACCACACCATAGTGGCCATGGAGAATACAGTTCTCCACGAAATATCAACCCCCCACCCTGACGACACCGTTCGAGTTAAGGACTACTACGACGTCAGGTAATATCTTATTTTTTTTAAAAAGATGGGAGAATAAACGGATTATCCATGAAATAATCCGGAATAACGCTATTAAGAAGTATTAGCTTAGAAAAACGTGTTTTAATCACTGGTAATCATGATAACTATTATCGATTATGGTAGCGGAAACCTGAAAAGTATTCGTAATGGATTCCGCCGCATCGGGGCAGATGCACTGGTAACTAATGATAAAAAGGATTTAGAACAGGCTGAGGTGCTGATCCTCCCTGGTGTGGGGGCCTTCGGAACAGCCATGAAAAACCTTCAAAAATACCAGGACATCATCCATCAACACATTCAAGAAGGTAAACCCTTTTTAGGTGTTTGTCTGGGTTTGCAAGTGTTATTCAGTGAGAGCGAGGAAAGTCCTGGAGTTAAAGGGCTGGATGTGTTCCGCGGTAAGGTGGTTCGCTTTCCAGAGACGCTACCCCCTCAAGGCCTTAAAATTCCCCACATGGGATGGAACAATCTTAATACCCTCCGATATTCCCCTTTAATGGAAGGGATAGACCAGGATTACATGTACTTTGTTCACTCCTATTATGTGCAGCCAGAGGACCCGGAAATAGTTGTGGCCACCGTGGACTATGGAGTGGAAGTGCCAGCGGTTGTGGCCCAGGACAATGTATTCGCCACCCAGTTCCACCCTGAAAAAAGTGGACCAGTAGGTCTGGAAATATTGAAGAACTTCCTTAAACAAGCCCTATAATACTAAACCGGCCCGATGATATTGTTTCTTTAATCCCATAGTAGGAAAAATTTAAATATAAGTAATACTAAAGAAGGTGTTAGTGTGGACATAGAAGGTTTCGCCAGGCGCACCCTGGTAGATCATGACGAAGAATCTGTTCAAAAAAGCCTCCAGGATAAGATCCTGGAATTCAAAGACATCAACCCAGAACAGGCCAGCCAAATGGCACAGGCAGTCCTGGATGAAGTCAAATGCACCCTTAAAATAGAAGAACACCCTGATGAATCCCTTAAAAGACTCATAAAATATCCAAAATCAGGAATAGGAATGGGTCAAATGGGTGTAGGTTCCCGGGGAGCAGGAGACTTTTTCGTTCACCGTCAAATCGCCCAAATCGTTAAAAGCAGCCACACCAATGCCTTCATCAATCCCACAGCCCAGGATGACGGAGGAGTGGTTAAAGCAACTGCTGGAGCCGATGAAGTATACATCACCACCGCTGTAGATGGAATACACTCCCGTTTAAGCGAATACCCCTTTTTGGGAGGTTTCCATGTGGCAAGGGCATCAATGCGAGATGTTTGCGTCATGGGCTCCCAGCCAGTTGCTCTTTTGAGCGACCTTCACTTGGCCGATGATGGAGAGGTGGCCAAACTATTTGATTACACTGCCGGAGTATGTGCGGTATCCGAGCTCACCGGAGTTCCCCTGGTGGCCGGCAGCACCCTCAGGGTAGGCGGAGACATGGTATTGGGAGACCGGCTGGTTAGTGCTGTCGGTTCTGTGGGAATATCACCCCACCCCCCTACTGCCCGTAAACGGGCTGAAGCAGGTGATGTAATACTTTTAACCGAAGGATCCGGGGGTGGTACCATAACCACCACCGCCCTGTACCACGGACTCTTCGATGTGGTATGGGAAACCATGGATATAAGCTTTATAGAGGCTTCTGAAGCCATATTAAATGCAGGATTACTTCCAAAAGTCCATGCCATGACTGATGTTACCAACGGAGGACTCCGAGGAGATGCCCATGAAATATCCCAAACCACGGGAGTGGGACTGGCATTCTGGGAAGAGGAGATCAGGAAACTGGTCAACCCCAAGGTTCTGGAAATGCTGGAAAGCCTGGACATCGATCATCTGGGTGTTTCTGTGGATTCCCTCATGATCATAGCCCCTGAAGACATTGCCATTGAGGTGGAAAAGGCGGTCTCCAGTGCAGGAGTTCAGATTGGTAGGATAGGTGAAGTAGATAATACCGGGATCCCCCGTCTCCTCACGGAATCTGGAGGGGAAGAAGAACTCCGACCACTATTCCGGGAAGCAGCTTACACCAAGATCAAAAAGATCGTGGGCGACCTTCACCCGGAAGACTTCGAGGAAATGAAGCAGAAGGTGGAAAGATCAGCCCTGGAAGCCATTGCCAAGAAAGATGAAGTGGTAGCTCGAATAAAAGAAAAACACGAAAACCAATAATTCCAGGTTCCCACCCCATCTTTTTAACTGGATTCCAGTTAACTTCCTTGAAGTTACTGTAAGATGGGGTAAAAACACTTTATGGGAATTTTATGGATGATAAAGGATTAGCTTACACATTAGATGCAGTTTTAGCCCTGATACCAGTTATTATTGTTATTTTTGGAGTTTCTAATTTCATGGCATCGGTTGAACCAGCCCACCCTGTCCATTCATCCCAGAATGCCCAGGATATCCTGGAACTTATGTCCTATTCCGAAGTAAACCATATATCTGTTCTGGAAAAAATATCCTTAATCTTATCCTCAGGGAACAACAGCCGAGCCAGTATAACTGATGCCCAAAAAATTGCCTCCAGTTTCCTTGATGAAAAATTAGCCGGAAATGACTATCTTTTAACTGAAGAAAATCAGTTGCGCGGGGAAATACTGGCCGGAAAAATGGATTTAAAAAAAGAAGATAATTTGGCCACTGCCTCCAGGAATTGTGGGAACTACACCTTCCGTATTTACATTAAATAAGTTTATTCTACTCTGTCCTTAAAGAAAGGTTTTATTAGCTATTAATTTTAAAGAAGAACAGTATACAATAACCATGCATCACCCTTTTTTATGGTACCGGAGGAACTAGATGACCCCTTCTACAGAGAACAAATCATTTAACACTAGTCTGGCCAGTTTCATATCCACAGTAAGCAACCCTCCCCTGGTGGCTATCCCTGTTTTTATGGTTATAAATTACACTCTACTTTACAATGGGAACTGGGCATGGTTTTCATTCCTTAGCATATTTTTCGTGAGTATTTTACCCATAATTACTAGTTCTCTGTGGATACTAAGAAACAATCTGGAAGTGGACATGCCACGTCGAGAAGATAGGATCTATCCCCTGTTACTGGTTATTCTGTCCTACGTGGTGGGGGTAATTGTACTCTTCGCTGCTGGGGCTCCCTCACTTACCTCGGCATTGATGGTCTGCTACTTGAACAATACCCTTATCGTGCTCTTGTTCAGTTTGTTCTGGAAGATCAGCATACACGCCATGGGTATTGCTGGTCCAGCCACTGCACTTATCTACCTTTTCGGCTGGCCCGGGCTGGCGTTTAGTTTAGTGGTGCCCCTGGTAGTGTGGAGCAGACTGCACCTTAAAAGACACACCCCGGCCCAGCTAATTACCGGGACGACCTTGGGTTATTTGTTAACTGCATTGCAGCTTTACCTGTTACTGGGATTCTAATAACCCAAAAATTATTCAGCTAAACAACCCCATAAGTTATCATTGGTTAATGATTTACTCTAAGAATTAAGTCTAAAAGATTAAAATCATCCCCAATAGTTACCAGACCTAAATTCAAAAATTACACAGGAGGGATCTCCCTGGAATGTGAGTACTTTGAAAGATTGAAGACCCACCAGTTTGGTGAATTAGTGGCTGAAACTGAACACTGGCTTATCATCCTGGCCCCGGATCAGAGGAATCTGGGAACCTGTGTCGTGGCCCTTAAAAGGGATGAAAAAGAGCTTTCCGGGTTAAAGGATGAAGAATGGGAAGACCTTGCCCTGGTGGTTAAAAAACTGGAATCAACAATTCGAAAAGCTTTTAACGCCACCCTGTTCAACTGGGGATGTTTGATGAACTCTTCCTACCTGGAAGACCCACCCTGCCCCCATTTGCACTGGCATTTCATTCCCCGTTACAAGAATCCGATTGAATTCAATGGAAAAACATTTTATGACCCTTGTTTTGGTAAAAGTACCATGTATAATCGGGACCCTGCAGTTCAACTATCACCTCAGTTTAAAAGGGAAATAAAAAATCATATATTGAAGTATCTTAAATTATAATCCAGTCCAGACATTAAATCTACCTGAAATTGGCTGCCAGCAGGATTTGTAAAGTAGTGATCAGAACCCATCAGGTAAAGAACCATCAGGCAATGGACACTGTTTTTAACCTTTTCTTAATAATCAGTCTACTGGACATCAAAACTTTAAATAGGAAAAAATCCAATGAAGAATATACCCTACCATGAGTTTTCTGGTGTGGTGAAAACTGTTATTTTGTTGGCCCTGATAGTGTAGTGGATATCACTTAGGATTGCGGATCCTATAACCCGGGTTCAAGTCCCGGTCAGGGCATATACTATCTTTTCTGATTTTTTAAAATGCCATATAATAATACTATAATAACCTCTTTAACTAAAATTTGCGATTATTATTGAATAAACCTTGAAAAAATCCTTTTATAATAATATAAACTCTTTAAAATATGCATAAAGACTATTTTAATAAGTTTATCCAATAATATCTCTTCATATCGTTTATATAATTTGTATATTTAGTTTTGTATGGTTAACTCTTTTAAATTGATCTTATTAATTTTTTAATGGAACAAACAATAAATCGAAAGCTTTAAATGCTGTTAAATTTTAGTATGATTATATTAAGATAATAAATTATCTATCATCATTATCATGGGGCGGGCTAAACTTGACTAGATTAAATAAAAAATTATCAATCTTAATTTTATCTTCTATTTTCGCCCTGATCATTTGTGGAACAACCGCTGGTGCTGATCTCAACCAGAACTATACCAATAATTCTGATTTTGACAATGGAACTCTGGTAAATCTGGAACATGAGACGGTAAATGACCAGTTACAACTTTCAAACAGTTCAGACTCCACATTTTCGTATATTTGGGTACCTAATAGCAATGATGGGACAGTTTCCAAGTTAAATACACTAACTGGTAAAGAATTGGGCCGTTACAAAGTGTGTCCCGATAATGTGTCTACCTATGCCAATCCCTCCCGAACTACAGTAGACTTGGTTGGCAACTGTTGGGTGGGAAATAGACAAATAGGAACCGCTGTTAAAATCGGACTCTATGAAAACGGCCAGTATCAGGATAGAAATGGTAATGGATTTATAGAAACCTCCAGGGATAGGGATGGAAATGGGGTGATTGACGCCGATGAAATACTCCCCTGGGGTCAGGATGAATGCGTGTTTTATGAAGTGATCCTAATACCAGAACATGAAGGAACCTACATTCCCGGAAATTACATCGGAATTTACGCAAATAACTATAACAATCCAGGCCCAAGAGGTTTAGCAGTTGATTCAAAAAATAACGTGTGGATCGGGACTTTTGGTACCAAATTATATTATTATATCAATGGAAGTACAGGTGAGATATTAAAATGCATCAACATTACTTCAACAGGACACACACCTTACGGAGCAGTGATAGATGGTAACGGGATATTATGGTCATCTGGAAATAATGGTAACAACGTTCTCCGTTTAGATCCATCAAATGATTCATTTATTAAAATAAATCTCCCCCATATGGCTTATGGGCTTGCGTTAGATCAGAATAATCATTTGTTTGTTTCTGGACTGAACTTTCTCAAAACTTCCTGCATTAACACCCTCACTGGAGAGATATTATGGACAAAAGACGCATCATATGGCCAGGGAATAGCAGTCACCCCTGACGGAGATATCTGGACAGCTAACAATGTTTATAACAGCGTGAGCAGGTTTTCAAATGATGGAACATTAAAAATTACCATTCCCGTGGGAAACACCCCCACTGGGGTTGCAGTGGACAGAGAGGGTAAAGTGTGGGTGGTGGATGTAGGTGATGAATTCATCCACCGCATAAACCCTACCACCAATCAGGTGGAACTATCCAAAAGAATCCCTGGAAGCCTTCACTATGGTTACAGTGACATGACCGGACTGGTTTCAAGCACTATAACCACCAGCAGAGGGAGCTGGACCGTTATTCACGACTCTGGAATTACCGATGCCCCGTGGGGTATAATTTCATGGAACAGTTCCCAGCCTACTGGAACTTCAGTTAAAGTTAGAGTGCACAGCTCAAATGATCAAAATTACTGGTCTGCATGGGAGTCTGTAACTAGTGGAGTTAACCTGGTTTCAACACCACCCGGCAGATACCTGCAAGTTGAAACCACCCTGGAAAGACTACAGGGTAGTGTTTCACCGATACTGTATGATCTGACTGTGGGGGTGCCACTGGCAGATCTTTCCATTTCTCTAAATGCAGATAATATTCACCCTGAAAAAGGAAAAGAAGTAGTTCTTACTCTTACTGCAAATAACCATGGACCCAGTGATAGTAGGGATGTTTCTGTGAGTTTCCGCCTGCCAAAAGGACTTCACTTTGTGTCTTCTGAAGGTGGTAGTTATGATTCTAGTAGAGGATTGTGGAATATTGGAAATCTTGCATCTGGTTCTACTAATTCACTTATTATCCATGCTATTATGGAAATGGGAGGTTCCCTCTTTGGAGGTGCTTTAATATCTGGAAGAGAACAGGACCCCCTGATTTCCAATAATTTAGCACTGCTGGGCATTAGCACCAGAGCCCTAACACCCCCTTTAGTTAATCCTAATCCTTCTTTGCCTGTAATATCTCCACCTTCTGTGTTACAACCAGACACATCCCAAATTACAGTGAATGCAGCTAGCAACAATGTTTATTCTCCTTTGAGAAAAAACACATCTAACTCTGTGCCCATGGAGAACACTGGAATGAGCTTCAGTTTCCTGGAAATGGCCATGTTACTGGTTTTCTTAGGGGCTTACATCCGTAAAAAAGGCCTTGGAATGTTTAAAAACCCCTATTTACTCATACCTATGGCCTTCATTGTTACCATGGTCCTGTGTGGAGCGGTTGGAGCTGCGGATAACACCACCAATCTGGTGAGTGTTCCATTTGATGGTGGGACTGATGATTACAGTCGGAGTGATGAACCAGTCATAAGCGCAGATGGACGCTACGTGGCTTTTACCAGTTCTTCCAGCCACCTGGTACCAGGTGAAAACAACTATTACCAGGATATTTTTGTCCGTGACCTGCAAACCCAGATAACTGAAAGAGTCAGTGTTTCCAATAATGGTGCCGAAGGAAATGGAGATAGCAGCCAGCCCAACATAAGTGCCGACGGTCGTTATGTGGTTTTCACCTCCTATGCCAGTAACCTGGTTCTGGGTGACAATAATTCCTGTCAGGATATTTTCATAAGAGACAGACTTTCAGGAACCACCCAAATCATTACTAAGTCATTTGAAGGAGGAGGGACAATCGATCAGAGTTTCGATCCCTCAATTAATGCTGATGGAAGATATGTTGTATTTACCAGTTACGCCAGTAATCTAGTACCCAATGATGTTAATGAACGTGCTGACATCTTCCTCTGGGATAGAGCTACAAGTAGCATTTCCAGGGTAAGTGTTACCCCCAGTGGGGGTGAAGCCAATGGCGACAGTAGTCAGCCCAGCATAAGTGCAGATGGTCGTTATCTTGTATTCTCCAGCAGTGCAGATAATCTAGTTTCCAGTGATACCAATGGAAATCAGGATATTTTCCTGCGTGATCTTGCCTCTGGAATTACACAAAGGATAAGTCTCGGCCCAAATGGAGAAGAAAGTGGAGGGCATAGCGATTCACCTTTTATAAGTGGAGATGGCCGGTTTGTGACCTTCTGTTCTGGTCCCCTAATCTTTGACCCTGATGATGAGGGTGGGAACCGGATTTATGTCTACGACCGAATATCCGGTGCTCTTGAGAAAATAAAATTGCCCGGAGCTTTACGAAACCTGGATGAATACGAACCCTCTTTAAGTGCAGATGGCAGATACGTTGCTTTCACCTGTGGCCGTCAGTGGCAATCTGCTGCCTGGGCATATGACCCTGTGACCGGGACTTTCGGATGGATTGGTCCTGGTAACGAACCTGATTACTACAAATACAGAATTGTAATGCTCTATGACCGCCAATTAAAGACCTTAACTCCTGTGAGCCTTTCTATAAGTGGAAAATGGCCTAATGACGATAGTGAAGAGCCCAGTATAAGTGCGGATGGGAGAATAGTGGTTTTCAGTTCCCAGGCAGATAACCTGATCCCTGGCTCACCATCTGGTGTTAATGTATTTGTAAGAGGATCAGACACTATCTTACCAGGATTACAGGGGAAAATAACCCCAAATCCAACCACAAGTGGTACTGTGACCACCATAACTGCTTACACCACCCCTGGAATTTTGAGTGTTACTGCAGAGGTTCAGGAAGTAACCAGTCCTCTGATCAAACAGAGTGATGGCAGATGGATTGCTCCCTACACCGTGCCATCTCTTGCTGATGGAGTTTATCCAGTGATTTTAAAGGCATTTGATGGTGAAAATCACGAAAGTAACACAACCATCTTTTTAACCGTAGATAACACCCCACCTTCCATCACTGGAGTGATTAGTCCATCAAAAGTTTATATTGGCGGAGCTAATAGTTTTGAAACCACATTCACCCTTAGTGCCACCACTGTTGGAGATGCAAACAGTGCGACTGCTGATTTGCTGGGTACCACGGTGGGACTGTATGGTTACAGTGCTAACCAGTGGCATTTCCGTGGTGATTTAAACATTGATGATGAGGGTGTTTTCCCGGTGGTTTTAACTGCCCGGGATCGGGCAGGAAACACTGGCACATGCACTTTAAATTTAACTTCCCAGCGCAGCTCCCCTACAATTAATGCCTGGCTTAATGAGACTCTGGTGGAGCCCGGGGATGTGATAAGGGTTACTGTTACCTCAGATCCTGATGCTGAATGGGTAAGGGTGCTGGCACCAGAGGAAACATTCATGCCAACCAAAAATGGAATTGGGGAATGGGTTTATGATTATGTGGTTCCATCCATTGCTGATGGAGATTATTCTATGCGGGTTTACCTGCGATATGGCCTCGGCCTTAATGGAAGAGGTTATAGCTATTTTGTGGGCCAAAGTGTCAATCTACCCTTCAGGGTGGACACACCACCCACACTCACTGGTAACTTAACACCTTCCACCGGACAAAAAGGGGATCTAATAACTATTAACGCTAAAACAGAATTGGATGTTGAAAAAGTATCTGTACATGTTTTAAATGAATCATTTAACTTAACAAAACAAGCAGGAGGGAAGTGGACCCGGAATTATGTTATTCCTCGGGTTTTGGATGGTTCTTATCCGGTTACTTTAACCGCCAGTGACCGATCTGGATACATAACCACTATCCAACTACTCCTCACTGTAGATAGTGCTGAACCTACAATAGTAGGAAACTTAACTCCAACACTGGTAAGGTCCGGGTCCACAGTTAACTTAACTGCCCAAACAGACCCTGAAACTGTGAAAGTCACAGCCCAACTCTTGGGGGACAACATACCCCTCACCAAACAAGCTGACGGAACCTGGAAATCCACCTACAACATACCCCCAACTACCGATGGTAAACACACAGTTTACTTCATAGCCGAAGATACCGGTGGAAATCAGGGCACAGACTGCCAGACCTTCACCGTGGACAACACACCACCCACCATATCCGGCAGCCTAACACCCAACGGACTCTACGCCGGAGAAAACATAGACGTGGATGCCTACACCTCAAACGACGCCAAAACAGTAACTGCATCCTTTGGAAGTGAACAAAAAACACTCCACGACACATCCACAGCAGCATGGAGCGCAAGCTACACCACCACAACCACCACCACAACCGGCGAATACCAGATGAACCTACAAACCTCAGACGCACTAGGAAACACAGCCACCATGACCCTACCCTACACCATATACCCCACAGGAGAACCAAACACCCCCACACAACCCACAACACCAGAAACCACCGGAAATCCAACACCCGGAACATCACAAGAAAATTCACCTAGTTCTAGTTCACAAATTCAACCCAGCTCAACATCACAGAGTTTTGGTTCAGCTAAGAAGAGTGACAGTTCAACATCAAGTAACAAGTCAGAAAATGGTAGTGAATCTAAAGATGAAGGTTCTAAAAATGAGAGATCCCAATCTAATTTAGACTTCATTAAATTTCTTTTAGAAATGATTCTTTTCATATTAGCCGCAGCAGAAATGATATTCGCAATCTATATTATATATTATCTCATATTAGCTCTAATTTTAGCTGGAGGAGGACCATTTGCTTTTTTCGCTATTGCACTATTTATAATTGCACTCGGTATTGTATTATATTTTGACAAAGATACAATAATCGATTTCTTTAAAAAATATGGATGATCAAATGCGTTCAGAAACAAAACATTACAAAAACATTAAAGGGTTAAATGTTTATATAATGGAGTTAGACTCGTTCAGATCCCCAGGAATTAGCATATTAGATTATAACATTATTACTGCAATCTTTAAATTATATAAAAACATACCTAAAACGTTTTTTATCAAAAATAATGAAGAAATTCATGGAAAAACTGTTAAAAAAATAGAAAATTACCTGAAAAACAGAGAAATAGAACAAAAAGAACAAAAAATAATTAAATACTCTTTATTTCTGATACTGGCTTTTGTGTGGGGAGTACCTATTATCTTAAGAGAGATATTTTCTCTAACTCTTTTTCAAGAAATTTTGATTTTATTGATCATAGGTTTACCTAGTCTAAATTTATATTTCGCATGGTTAATTACGAGACGCAAAAATTATCTTGGTAAAAAATACGATGCTGATCTAAAAATAGCAGTACAGAGACTTATTGATTATGGAATAATATTTATTAATCAAAAAAATTTAAATCCTAATAATTTTCCAATCAAACTCCGACATGACGATTATAATGGCTTGAATTATGAAGTGAAAGGTATAAATAAATATGTGGGCTTTTTTATAAAATGAACACCAAAAACCCTCTCATAACCCTATTAGTACTATTTTATTTAATCACTTTTTCAAAAACAATTCTATTGTATTATACTCAGATATATTTCCCTGATCTTAATTATATGGTATCCCTCATTACCATTAGCCAAGAATTCGCCCCTTACGCCCAAATTATTAAAATTATAATGATTTTAATAGTTTTCAGCATAATTCCATGTTTATTTTTAATTAAAAAGAATATCCAAGAAAATTATTCTCATAAAAATATTCCTCTTGCTTTCATTGCCATGTTCGCTTTAGCACCACCATTATTAGTTTTAATTAATAACTTCATGACAGCTGATTTCCTGTTTTCAATAGCTTTATTAATTTATGGAGTAGTTTTTACCATCTTAGCGTTTAAATATAGATGATTCAAAGGCAAATGAAAGTTAATGCCAAAATAAGCAGATATTATAGTTTTCATTGTAAGCCGATCCTCATTAATTTTATTGGCCCCCTCACTGTTCCCCATAATCTGCATTTTATAAAGAGATGTTCTATGCCATCAAAAGATGACCCGATAACAAAAAACATAGAAGGCCTATGTGCATATATAACCGAACTAGAAGTATTCAGACCCCCTGCACCCTTAGGTATTAATCCATATTCTATAAGAACAACATTATACCTCTTATCTAAACAATCTAAACGCTATTTTTTCGTAAAAACCAACCCAGAGTTACATGGGAAAACTCGTAACTTGCAAAAACCCTATTCAAAAAAATTCTCACAATTTAATCCAAAAGAAATCCTAAAACTTTTCTTCAGCTTAATAACCGTGATTTTAATAGTTGTAGGCTTGTGTTTTAGTATATTTGTAATTTATTTAAATTTTAGTCTGTTTAATACAATTTTAGGTACGGTAATAGTTTCAATTCCGAGTTTTTACCTATATCTTGTCTGGATTATTACTAAACGTAGGAAAACTGCAGGAGAAGAATATAATAATGATTTAAAAATATTAATTCAAGAAATTATCGATCATGGAGCAGAATTAATCTATGAAAAAAATTTGGATCCTCAAAAATTTCCCCTCAAACTTAGACATAACGATTATAAAGGCTTAAAATATGATACAAAAGGAAAAAATAATTACGTGGGGTACTTTACAAAATGAAGTTAAATAAGAAAATTTTCTAGTTATCTTGATAATATTTTACCTTTTGGTGATTCAAAAAATAATAAGCATATTTTTGTTCCCAAACAACGATTTTGTTTACTTGCATTGCAAAAAGATTCAAAGTAAGATGTGAGTTAAACAAAAAAAATTATCTCTTTATGAACTTCACATCCTCATTCTCATTCAAAACAATACTCTTCTTACACTCATCCCTGGTTTCTGGGAAATCGGCACGGTAATGTGCTCCCCTGCTCTCCTCACGGATAATTGCAGATCTGGTAACTAATTCAGCAATTAAAACCATATTCTCCAGTTCCAGAGCATCTAAAAGGTGCTGATTATAGCCACGTACCTCCGGCAGCTTCATTCGGGCCATTTTATCTTTAATAACATGGATGTCGTTTAAAGCTGATTTAAGACCTTCTTCCCAGCGGATTATGGCTACATTATTCCACATGACTTCCTGCAGTTCTTCTTTAAGCTGGAAGGGATAGTAATCCCCTTCCCGGAATAGTTTCCCAATTCGCTCTTCCTCCATTTCCAGAGAGGCAGGGTTCGATTTGAAATTGGATTTTGGTGCGTTTTTTGCGGCTGCTTCGCCAGCCCGTCTTCCGAATACCTGGGTTTCTGCCAGTGCATTTCCACCAAGCCGGTTGGCACCATGAACTCCGCCCGCAGCTTCACCTGCTGCGTAGAGGTTGGGTATGTTGGTTTCACACTTTAGATTTATCCGGGCTCCTCCCATGAAGTGGTGGGCAGTGGGTGCTACTTCCATTGGTTTTTCCCGGATGTCCACCCCTACATCCTGGAATTGCAGGAGCATGGTTTCCAGTTTTTCCTCTATGACCTCTGCCGGGAGGTGGGTTACATCCAGATAGACTCCCCCGTTTTCAGTGCCCCTTCCTTCCATTATCTCGTTGTAGATAGCCCGGGCTACCACGTCCCGTGTGGCCAGCTCTCCACGTGAGTCATAGTTGGTCATGAAACGTTTCCCCTGGGAGTTTATGAGTCTTCCTCCCTCCCCACGAACCGCCTCGGTCACCAGAACTCCCCGGCGGGAGTCAGGGTACAGCATGCCAGTGGGGTGGAACTGAACCTGTTCCATATCCAATAGATCTGCCCCGGCATTCCAGGCCAGGGCATAGCCATCCCCGGTTTTTTGCAGGGCATTGGAGGTTACCGGGTAGATCCAGCCCGCCCCTCCAGTGGCGATGATGGTGGATTTAGCATGGAACACCACAAATTCAGTACTCTGTAGGGACACTCCACAGGCACCTCCCACCCGTCCATCCTCATCCTGGATAAGTGAGGTGATCATGACCTCGTCCACAGTCTGAATATCCTGGCGGATAACCTCCTCCTTGAGGGCGGTCATCATCTCGTGACCGGTACGGTCCCCCTGGAAACAGGTTCTCCGGTAGGTCTGACCCCCGAATGGTCGCTGGTTCAATTCGCCTGATTCCTGCCGGTCAAAGAGGGCCCCGTAGCTTTCCAGTTCGGTGAGTCGGTCTGGTGCTTCTTCCACCAGTATACGTGCCAGTTCAGGGTCGTTGAGGTAGCCCCCTCCTTTGAGGGTGTCCTCCAGGTGTGCCTGTACACTGTCCTCGGCATCCACATAGGCGAAAGCGGCGTTGTAGCCCCCCTCTGCCAGGGTGGTGCATCCTGATTTGTATGATAATCCCTTGGACACTATGATAACATCTAGATCATGCTTTTTTGCTTCGATGGCTGCTCTGCATCCGGCCCCCCCGGATCCAATGACCAGTACATCGGTGTGGTAAGTCTCCCTTTCCATATTATGAAATTGCACCCGGTTTTATTTAAGTTTTTTAAGTAGAGTGGAGAGAAGTTTAAGGGTATGATTAGATATAAAAATATGTTAAAAACAATTTTCAATATTATCTTTAAACTAAGGGAGGATGTGCAGTGAAGAAAAAGGAGATATTAAAGTTAGCGAAGAGGGATTTTGAAAAGGCCTGGGTGGAAACAGGTAAAAATCTTAAAAATCCCCATCACGATGAGGAATATCCCCGTCTGCACTTCAAACCCGGCAGGACCCATCCACTCTCGGATACCATGGCCCAGCTCCGGCAGGCCTACTTACTTCTTGGTTTCCAGGAAACCATCAACCCCCTCTTCATTGAAGAGGACCATGTTTACCGCCAGTTCGGACCAGAAGCCCCTGCAGTTTTAGACCGTTGCTTCTACCTGGCAGGGCTACCCCGACCAGATATAGGGATCAGCATGGATAAAATAGCCCAGATCGAAGGAATGGATGTTCCACTTGATGAAGATAAGATCCAGGGACTTAAAGAAGTGTTCCGGAGCTATAAAAAAGGTGACACCAGCGGGGATGACCTGGTCCACGATGTGTCCATTGCCCTGGAAGTAGCCGATGCCACCGGGCTACGAGTTATGGAAAGGGTTTTCCCCGAACTTAAGGAGTTAACCCCCATCTCCAGCAAAACCACTTTACGTTCACATATGACCTCCGGATGGTTCATAACCCTGAATGCCCTGAACCAAAACAGCCCCCTGCCTGTTAAACTATTTTCAATTGACCGCTGCTTCCGTCGGGAGCAAAGAGAAGATTCAAGCCATCTTATGACCTATCACTCCGCTTCCTGTGTTTGGATGGATGATGAGGTTTCCCTGGATATGGGAATGGCTGTCTCGGAGAGCCTTTTAGAGTACTTTGGATTCCAGAAGTTTAAATTCATGCCTGATGAGAAAAAATCCAAGTACTACATCCCTGGAACTCAGACCGAGGTCTACGGTTACCATCCCAAACTCAAAGAATGGGTGGAAGTGGCTACCTTTGGTTTGTACTCCCCCATTGCCCTGGCCAAGTATGGTATTGACCAGGAGGTAATGAACCTGGGTGTGGGCGCCGAGAGGATTGCCATGATCCTCGGTGACCACGAGGACATTCGGGAGATGGTTTATCCCCATACCTATGGTAAGTGGGGCCTCAGTGACCGGGAAATGGCCTCCATGCTCCGCCTGAACCTGTATCCAGTGACGGATGATGGCCGCAAATTGATGGAAGCCCTGGTAAACACTGCCCAGGAATATGGAGATACAGTATCACCCTGTGAATTCACTGCCTTTAAAGGAGAGTTTATGGGAAAATCCCTGGAAGTCAAGATCACCGAACCGGAAGCAGGCACCAAGCTCCTGGGACCTGCCAGCTGGAATCGGGTGTACGTGTACGATGGTAATATCGTGGGTGTGCCCCAGCCAGCCCGGATGGAACGATTCCCCACCCCAAATAATGCTGAAAATATTCTGCAAAATCTGGGAAAGGAAATAGCCGATGACCTGGCTATTGCCGCCGTGGAAAAGGGTATCCCCACAGGTATCAGCTACATGGGCGGAGTTGCTGCCCAGGCCGCCTACCACATAGAGGAGATGGTGGTCAGTGGAGAAGAACAGGTTAATTTGAGGGCCACCATAGCCAAGTCTCCTTCAGATATCAACCTCAAACTGGATAAACTGGCCATGCGTTACATTAACAGTAGGAATAAGGTAATTGACATTAGAGGACCTATATTCTGCACTATAACCGCTGAAATTAAGGAATGATGAATAAATGGTTTAATTCAAGAATTTAATCAAAGCAAACTCCTCATTCAGAAGAGAATGTGTTTCGGTAACCTCACCCCCCAACTAGCCAGTATACAGTACTCCCTGGCGGATAAAGTAACAGAAAGTGACGATTTCAGGAGGTTGGAAAGGGTGGGCGGGGTGGACATTTCATTTTCGGTGGATAATAAAGCTGTGGCAGCAGCCGTGGTCCTGGAACTGAAAGGACTGGAAGTAATTGAAACTAAAACCCTGGAGACAGAACTATTTTTCCCATATATCCCAGGTTTTCTGGGTATAAGGGAGGTTGAACCATCTTTATCTGTTTTAAATACCTTAAAACATGATTTTGATGTTTTAATGGTTAACGGTCATGGTATTATGCATCCCCGTGGTTTTGGACTGGCTTCCCATGTGGGTGTACTTCGGGACTGTCCCACCATTGGTGTGGCCAAAAGGTTAATTGATGAAAGGTATATAAACGTAGCCACCCAAAGACACCACGCTGAGGACCAATTCCTAATATCAAAAAATGGCTGCGTAATTGGGGCCTTTTTTAGGGGAAAGTACGTGAGCGTTGGTCATAGAATATCCTTAAAGACTGCTTTAAATGTTGTAGAAAGGACCAGTATCTTCAAAACCCCCGAACCAATTAGACAAGCCCACCTACTGGCCACCGAAACTTTCAAAAATATTTTGGAAGAAAGGGGATAATTGGAAGGAATAGAATAAATCAAGAAAATTGAAGGATCGAACCATGGAAATCAAAGGGAAGGTTATCTCCGGAACCCATAAAGGCACTTATTTCATGTCTTTAGATGTTTATCAGGACGAATTTAGGGAAAAACTTAAATTCAAACCATACCCCGGGACTCTTAACCTGGAAATATCAGAAGAATGTGCCCGGGAAATATCCAAAATGCAGGATAAGATGGGAGTAATTGAAGGGACTGACAATTATGGGGATGTGAAGTTTCTCCCGGCTAAACTCAGTGAAGTTGTAGATGGAGCTATTTTATTCCCGGTTAGGACTCAACATGCTCCAGAAATTTTGGAATTTGTTGCCCAGGAAAATCTTCGCTCTAAACTTAAACTTAATGATGGAGATGAAGTTATCTTAGAAATAAACTGATTAAATTTTGTTTTTTTAATTTACTGAACCGGTTAAAGGTAATTGTAAATTGTTAACTTTTTAACTGTGAGGTACTATACCTAAACTAAAATTTACTATAACTAAAAAAATCCAATACCCACGAACACTCAAAAAAAATCTGTGATCACATGATAAAAAAAGCCATTGAATCATTTAAAAAGGGAGAAATAGTTCTAATATTTGACGATGATAACCGGGAGAGGGAAACCGATATGATCATCGCTGCGGAGTTCATGACCCCCCAGCACATGACCACCATCCGAAATGATGCCGGAGGTCTGGTCTGTGTCCCCATATCCGCAGAAAACTCTGACAAACTGGGAATACCATTCATGACTGATGTGATGGATGCAGCCAGTGGAGAATATCCAGTTTTAGGCGAATTAACACCTAATGACATACCATACGATGAAAAATCTGCCTTTTCCATAACTGTCAACCACCGGAAAACCTTCACTGGAATAACTGACAATGACCGGGCCTGCACCATCAAGGAACTGGGACTCATGTGTAAAAACGGGAACTTTCAGGATTTCGGCAAGTATTTCCGTGCTCCAGGACATGTAACCCTCCTGCGATCCACTGAAGGCCATGTTCTGAAAAGGAAGGGTCACACCGAGATGAGTATTGCCCTGGCAGAGATGGCCGGCACCACCCAGGTAGCAGTTTGCTGTGAAATGATGGACGATGAAACTGGCGGTTCCATGAACACCGATAAAGTAGCTGAATATGCCAAAAAGAATGATCTGGTGTTTTTAAGCGGAGCAGAACTCATAGAAGCCTACCATAAGTTTAAAGGAATTTAAATTTAGGGAATTTTTTAATCCCCCTTTATTATTTCATTTAGGGTCTTAGATTTTTCTTGTTGAA